>DRIF01000122.1 GCA_011052825.1 Thermoplasmatales archaeon | reverse complement strand
GTTGCACCTCCTTCAGCAGCATTCATGGTTATGACACTTGGCGTTACTTCATAAAACTCATTTTCATAAAACCATTCTCTTATGAATTTCAGAACATGGGATTTTAATTTCATTATTTCAGTTAATTTTCTTGATCTAAGCCACAAATGACGGTTGTCCAGTAAAAATTCAACGCTCTGATATTCTGTAATTGGAAAATCCTCTGCAAACCCAACAACCTTAAACTTTCTTGCATGCAGTTCCTTCCCGCCTGGCGCCCTCTCATCTTCATGAATTATGCCCTCTATTTCAACAGATGATTCTATCAAAGCTTTTTCTGCATTTTTGAACTCACTCTCTTTAACAAATTTCTTTTCAACAACAACCTGCATAATTCCTGTTGAATCTCTCACAACGCAAAAAACTATTTTCCCACTACTTCTTTTCCTGTAAATCCATCCCCTTATTTTTACTTCTTCTCCCTCTCCTTTATCTAATGCATCCGATATTTTAACAGGTTTCATTGCCCTAATAACAGAGCCATCATAAAAAGTTTTACCCAATCTCTATAATAAACCTTCCTGCACAAACTTTATTAATTTTAAAATGGTTATAATATATGAGAAAATGGATCGTTTCTTTTTTATTTATTATTTTGGCATCTGCACCAATTTATTCTGAAAATTTTAGAAATTCAAAGATAGTTGTTGGTCCATATTTGCAGAGTATGAATGAAAATAGAGTTGAAATAATATGGAAGACAGATTCATTAACAAGTGAAAATGAGGTTAGATAGAGAACATCTCCAAATCTTGGAAATATAACTCAGGCAAAATCATCTGGAAAATTTCATTCAGCAAGATTAGATATCCTGGAGTATTCAAAAAATTATTTTTATAAAGTGATATCTGATAGAGTTGAAAGCAATTTACACAAATTTTATTTTCCATCTCCAGAAGAATTTAAATTTATTGTATATGGAGATTCAAGAGGAACATGGGATAACTGGAAAAATGCAACATTGGTTGCACATGCAATAGAGAAGGAGGGAATTCCTTTTGTATTCAATACGGGAGATATGGTGAAAAATGGTGAAAGAAAAGAAGAATGGGAAAAATTTATGGAAATAGCAGTTTTCATGCATAACAGCAGTTTATATGTATCTCTGGGAAATCATGATATTCCTTGCATATATTTCAAAAAATATTTTTATCTTCCTAGAAATGAAAGGTGGTATTCATTTGATTATGGCAAAGTTCATTTTACTATTTTAAATTCAAACTCTTCTCTCTCTTCTCAACTTTTATGGCTTGAAAAAGACCCTTCAACAGAAAAAAACATGGAAAATAGTAATATTTCATCATCCATCATACAGTTCTGGGCCTCATGGAAGTTCGGAGGTAATAAGAAAAATATTCGTTCCAGTTTTTGAGGGGAAAAAAAGTTGATATTGTTTTCAGTGGACATGACCACATACATGAAAGAGCATTTACAGGAAATATAACATATATTGTTACTGGTGGGGAGGTGCTCCTCTATATAATGCTGGGAAAAGTGAATGGACAGTATACTCTGAACCAGCTCACCACTATTGCAGGATTTCAATAAACAAATCCTCTCTTTTGTTTCAGGCAGTAAAAACAGATGGAAAAATCTTTGACTCATTTTATATGGAGAAAAACATTACAAAAATTGATTATCCATTTAAAAACTACATATTCATTTTTGGAAGGAAAATAATCCTATTTTAATATACTGGAGAGATATGCTACAAAATTATACCATTATATTTATAAGCGGAAGAATATTTCCAACGCATGTATTATTTGGTTAAAATGGAGAATACAGTCAGAATACCTCCAGCATACATTGGTGAGGATTTGGATGAAATCACTCATAAAATAGTTAAGAAAACATTTGAAGGAACAATGGACAAAGAACATGGATTGATAGTTGTAACTGAAAATGTAAAAAGGATTGGAGAAGGTTATATAATTCATGGAGATGGAGCAATATATCAGCAAGTTGAATTTGATGCCTTAACCTTCAAACCAGAAATTCATGAAGTTGTTGATGCAATAGTTTGTGATATAGTGGAGTTTGGTGCATTCTGCCATATTGGCCCACTTGATGCCCTCCTGCATAAAAGTCAGATTATGGACGATAAAGTTGTTATTGACGTTGATAACAGAAGAATGGAGGGAAAGGAAACAAAAAAATCTCTTAAAGTGGATGATGTGGTGAGGGTTAGAATAGTTACAGTTTCTTTAAATGAAATGAATCCAAGAGAAAGCAAAATAGGTCTCACAATGCGCCAGCCAGGACTTGGCAAGGAGGAATGGAGGGAGGAAGAAGAAAGCAAGGAGGAGGAAAAATGAGAGCTTGCAGAAGATGCCATATCCTTACAAACAGAAATACATGTCCTTACTGTGGAGAGCCAACTTCAGACCACTGGCATGGCTATCTCATCGTGCTGAATCCAAGTGAATCCAAAATTGCTGAAAAAATGAAAATAAAAATGCCTGGAAAGTATGCTCTTAAGGTTAGATGATGTATTCACTTCCTGAGGAAAAAAAAGAGGAACTTAGAAAACCAATTGGAAAAGTTGTGAAAAAAATAGAAAAGGGAGAAATAAAAGGCAGAATAGTTTGCATTGGGGATATGGTAACCATAACTTTAAAAAAAGAAGGAATAGAACCAGATATTGCAGTTGTTGATTATATGATAGAGAGAAAAGGATATAAAGGAAATAAATTTCAGGCAGATAAAATTATAAAAGTAAGAAATCCTGCGGGGAAGATAACAAGGGAATTATGGAATGCAATTGCAACAGCATATACAGAAAATAAAAAAACGCTTATAGAAGTGGATGGAGAGGAAGATTTGGCTGCTCTACCAGCAATATATCTCGCTCCCGAAAACACAACTGTAATATATGGGTTGCCATCTAAGGGTATGGTAATGGTCAAAGTAGGAGAAAAAGAAAGAAAAAAAGTTGAGAATTTCCTGAAAGAAATGGAGGAATAAAATGGAAATAGAAGTAGAATCAAGAAAGGAAAATAAATTGCTTGAGAGAGAAGAGATATATTTTGTGGTAAGATATGAAGGTGCAACTCCAACAAGAAGTAAGATTAAAGAAGAACTCAAAAACGCTCTTGGAATTGGCGGATTTATAGTAATACACAAAATTGAACCATTTTTTGGAGTAAAAAAAGCAAAAGTTTATGCAAAAGTTTATCCAGATGAGAAAACTGCAAGGAAGATAGAGGAAGAATATTTACTCAAAAGAGAAAAGGTTATAAGCAAGAAGGAGGAAGAGAAAAATGAATAAAAGAGAGATTTATGAAATAGAAGGAGAGAAGGTAGTTAGGAAAAGAAAGGAATGCCCAAAATGTGGACCAGGGATTTTTATGGCTGAGCATTCAGATAGGAGAAGTTGCGGAAATTGTGGATACACAGAATTTAAAAAAGAAAAAGAGTAAATTTGCATAAAATTATAAATTATTCTTCCATTTAATATTCATGGAATTTGAAATAAGGGTTGTTAAAAGCAGTCCTTTAACTGGAGAAAATGACTATGAAAGAGTTGCCGTAAAATTTTTGAAATTGATTGGCTATATGGGAGAGAATGCGGATAAAAATTCTCCAGCATTCAAACTTTTTGAATGCTTTGTTGTGCACCCAAACAAAAAGTGGACAGTTGAAGAATTAATGACAGCAGTGAATGCAACAAAAGCAACAGTTTATAGACATTTAAACAAACTCAAAAGCATGGATATTTTGGAAGAAGGAAAGGAAGGAGAAGGCAAAAAAGTTAAGAAGACCTACCAGCTTAGATATGGGAATCTCGAAAAAGCATGGAATTTCGTTGAAGCACATATAAAGGTGGCAGTAGAAAATTATGCAGAGACAGTGAATCATCTGCAAAAGTTGATAGAAAGGAGGTATTTAGAATGAAGGAGAAAGAAATTGAATTGATACCTGGCTCAAAATATATTATATATTCAATTGGCTCTGAAAAAGAAATGTTACAGACAAGTGGAATTTTTGTTGGATATGCATATCTCTCCAAAGATGAGGTGGGCATATGTATAAAAATGGATTCCTCTCATGGTTCAAAGAAGAATAAAATAAGAATAATACCAGCACACATGATTCTTGCAATTGATATTGTAGAGGAAAAGAAAGTTAGGAAAAAGGAAGGAGATGAGGTAAAGCATTACTTTGGTTGATTAAAATGGTGCAGATAGGTATCGTTGGTAAACCAAATGTTGGGAAAACAACATTCTTCAATGCATCTGTTCATGCTGAGGCAGAAATTGCAAACTATCCCTTCACCACGATAAATGCAAACAAAGGAGTAATGTATGCGAGAAGCGAATGCCCATGCAAGGAATATGGTTTAGAATGCAATCCAAATAACTCGAAATGCATTGATGGAATAAGATATATTCCTATAGAAGCAATTGACGTTGCTGGACTTGTTCCAAAAGCACATGAAGGAAGAGGGCTTGGAAACAAATTTTTAGATGATTTGAGGCAGGCGTCTTGCTTAATTCATATTGTGGATGTTTCAGGTTCAACAGATGAGGAGGGAAGGCCATGTGAAACTGGGAGCCATGATCCTTCAAATGATATAAAATTTCTGGAAGAAGAAATAGATTTCTGGATTAAAGGATTATTAGAAAAGGACTGGAGACGCATGAGTAGTAGATGTAAAATTGAAAGAATAAAAATAGAAAAAATGCTTGCAGAAAAACTTACAGGGCTTGGTATAAGAGAGGAGGAAATAAAGATTGCAATAAGAAAATCCTCCCTTCCAGAAGATGCAACCTTATGGAAAGATGAAGATTTATTGAAGTTCTCAACATATGTTAGAAAGGAATCAAAACCAATATTGCTTGCACTAAATAAAGCAGATAAAGCATCAGATGAAATGGTTAAAAAATTTGAGGGAGAATATGCAATACCAACCTCCGCAATTTCTGAACTTACATTAATAAAAGCAGTTGAACATGGTTTTATAGAATATAAACCTGGAGATTCCTTTTTTAAAGTTATAAAGGAAATGGACGATAAAAGAAGAAAAGGATTGGAATATATAAAAACTCATGTAATGGATAGATTTGGCTCTACAGGTGTTCAGGAATGCATAGATAAAGCAGTCTTTAATTTACTTGGTTTGATAGAAGTTTATCCAGTAGAAGATGAAAATAAGTTGTGCGATAAAAATGGAAATGTTCTGCCTGATGTATTTCTTTTACCAAAGGGCTCAACTGTTATAGACTTAGCATATAAAGTTCACAGTGATTTGGCTGAAGGATTTATAAGGGCTGTTGATGCAAGAACAAAAAAAATTGTTGGAGCTGACCATGTTCTCAAAAATAAAGACATTATACACATAATAGCGAAATAATAGGCAAATATTATAAAATAGAAGTATATTCTTTTTCATGGTGTTACCCATTGATTTGCTTGAAGTCAGCATAAACAGAGAGGTTTCTCTGCTTCTAAAAGATGGAAGATTGCTGAAAGGGAAGCTTCTTGGATTCGACCAGTATATGAATCTTGTCTTGGATGAGGCGAGAGAGGAAAAGGAAGATAGCGAAAGGAGAATTGGGAAGGTTGTTGTGAGAGGGAGCAATGTTGTTAGCATTTCTTTAATGTGAGCTGGCAGAAATAATATAAATGCTTTTTATTATTGAAATCGTGAAGGTTTATCTGGAAGTTTATGGATGCTCTGCAAATCAGGGAGATGCCTCAATAATGCAGGGTATAATTGAAAAGGAGGGACATGAAATAGTTTCAAAGAAAGAAGATGCAGATGCATTTGTTTTGGTAACATGCACAGTTATAGACACAACACAGCAGAGAATGATAAATAAAATAAAAGAGATGAAAAAATACAGAAAAAAATTTATTGTCGCAGGATGCATGGCTTCCGCTCAGCCTGAATTAATAAAAAAAATTCATGCATCTGCAGAATTGTTGCCCCCAAATTATGTTCATTGCATATCTAATTTGCTGAATGGTAACAAAAAATTTTATCCTTCTCTAAAATCTGGTCTGCCACGAAAAATAGATTTGAGGTTGAACTACCCCATTTCTGACGGGTGTCTTTATAACTGTTCCTACTGCATAACAAAAAGAGCAAGAGGAAAACTCGTTTCATACCCTGTTGAGCAAATAGTAGATGATTTGAGGAATGCTGTCGAGAAAGGATGCAAGGAAATCCGTCTCACCTCTCAAGATACAGCAGGCTACGGAAGAGATATTGCTGAAAGCTTACCCAATTTAATAAATAAAGTTTCTGATATTGATGGTAAGTTCAGGATAAGAATAGGAATGATGCATCCTCTTTCTGCATATAGAATAATTGATGAACTTATAGATGCCTATAAAAATGAGAAGGTCTACAAATTTCTTCATTTACCCCTGCAATCTGGCTCACCTGAAATTCTAAAAGCAATGAGAAGAGGCTATACTCCAGAAATGTTTAAGGAAGTTGTTGATGAATTTAGAAAAAAATTCAGAGATTTCACCCTTGCAACAGATGTAATAGTTGCATTTCCTGGAGAAGATGAAGAACATTTTAAAATGAGCATTGACGCAATATTTGAAATAAAACCTGATGTTACAAACATAACGCGTTTTTCTCCTCGTCCCAACACAGATGCAAAAAAAATGAAGAAGATATCCACAAAGATTGCAAAAGAAAGGTCAAAAATTTTAACTGAAATAACAAATAAAATTTCTCTTGAAAGAAATAAAAAACTTATTGGCAGGGAGTTTGAATGTCTCATACTTGAAAAATACAAGGAGTATTACATTGGTAAAACAAATTCATACAAATCTGTTTTTGTTAAAGACGCAGAAATAGGAAAATTCATAAAAGTTAGAACAATTTCTGCAACACCAACTCATCTAAATGCAACATATTTAAATTAAAATGAACTTACTTATTATGATTGATGAAGGACGCGTTGTGCTACCAGGAGATAAGGTGGCAGTAACTGAAGAACTGAAGGCGGGAGATGGCACATACGAAATAAATGGAGAGATATTTTCAAGTATAGTTGGAATATTTAGAATTGATAGAAAAAAAATGATAGCATTGGTTGAACCAATAACAAGTGTTCCATTAGTTATAAAGGAGGGAGATATTGTAATATGCGAGGTTAAGCAAATTGGAGATGCAATGATGATTTGCAGAATTCTTCATATTGCAAATAAAAAAAGACAGATTGCAGGAGAAAAAGATGTTGCCATACATATTTCAAATATAAGTGAGGAATATGTTGAAAATATTGGAGAAAAATTTCGTATAGGAGATATTATTAGAGCAAAAATAATTAAAGCTGAGCCAGTTCTTCAAGCTACAGCTAAGGAAAAAGAATTTGGGGTGATAAAGGCTTACTGCACAAATTGTAGAAACCCTCTTATAAGGAAAAACAATTTGCTTGAGTGCAGGGTATGTGGAAGTGTGGAAAAAAGGAAAATTGCAGATGATTATGGAGAAGGAGATATAGATAGAGGTGATTAAATGGAAATAAAAATCAAAAAAGAAAGTAAAAAAGAAATTGAGTTTGAGATTATAAATGAAAAAACAATATTGAATCCCTTGAAACAGAAATTACTGGAATATGAAGACGTTGAATACGCTGAATGGGAAGTAAAGCATCCTCTCATATCAAACCCTGAGTTCTATGTAAGGGTTAAAAAAGGAGATGCAAAAGAAATTGTCAAAAAGGCAATAAAAGAATTGAAAAAAAGTATAGAGGAACTTCAGAATCAACTGGAGGAAAAAGGTTAATGGAAAAAGAAATAGGAATTGAAGTTTTTTTAACAAAGGGAGAGGGCATCAAAGGAAAAATAAAAAGTAAACCGGAAGATTTTGTAGTTGAAGAAATATCAATTTATCCAAAACCCTCATATGGAAAATATGTGATTGCAAGAGTAAAATCGAGAAACTGGGAAACAAACAGACTTGTCGAAAGAATTGCCTCCCATCTTAAAATATCTCCCAATTCCATAGGTTATGCTGGAATAAAAGATAAAAGAGCGGTAAAATATCAGTTAATGTCATTTCCAGCAGATATAAACAAAATAAAAAATGTAAAAATACCAGATGTAAAAATAGAGGTTTTGTATAAATCTTCTACACCTTTATACTCAGGAAAGTTGATTGGAAATAGATTTTATATTATCATAAGAAATGTTGAAGGTAGAGAGGAGAGAATAAAAAAAATAATGAAGGAGATAGAAGAAATGCAACTTATACCAAATTTTTTTGGTATTCAGAGGTTTGGAATTTCCCGTCCAATAACGCATATTGTAGGCAAATACTTGCTGAAAAATGAAATTGAAAAAGCTGTTATGACTTATGTTGCAAATCCTATAAAAGGAGAAGATGAAGAAAGCTATAGAGCAAGAAAATTTTTGGAGGATACAAAAGATTTTTCTGAGGCTCTGAAAATTTATCCAAAAAATCTGGTTTTTGAGAGAAGAATAATAGAATATCTTGCAAAAAATCCAGGTGAATGGAAAAATGCTCTTTTTAAATTGCCAAGAAATTTGATAAGAATATTTATTCATGCCTACCAATCATATTTATTCAACAAAGTACTTTCACTGAGGATAAAAAAGGAAATTCCTTTAAATGAGGCAATAGAGGGAGATATTGTTCTACCTTGGGAAAAAGAAATGGTTATACAGGGTTATAATGGAATATTTGTCACCAGAGATAACATAGACAAGATAAATAAAATGATAAAAAAACAGAGATGTTTCCCATCTGCTCCAATAGTTGGATACAATTTTATTAAAGCTTCTGGTAGTGCAGGCGAAATTGAAAGCAAAATTATTGAGGATGAAAAATTAAATGAGGAAGATTTCAAAATGCCACATATGCCAGAATTTGCATCCAGAGGAATGAGAAGAATAATTATTGCTCCTTTAAGACATCTAAAATGGAATTTTGATGGAGAAAATTTGCATTTAAAGTTTTTTTTGCCAAAGGGTTGTTATGCCACTTCTTTATTGAGAGAGATAATGAAAGCAGATGTTTATAGTTATTGATCCGAATCAACAATTTATAAACCTATAAATACAAATCTTACATTACTCATGTGGAAAACTGGCAATCCAGATTCGCATTTTTAATGGCTGCAATTGGTTCTGCTGTGGGTTTGGGCAATATATGGAGATTTCCGTATGTATGTTATAAAAATGGAGGAGGAGCATTTTTAATTCCATATTTTGTTGCTTTATTTACAGTTGGAATTCCTTTGCTTATAGCAGAATATTCTGTCGGGAGCATTTTTAGGAAATCTTCTCCAATTGCAATGAGAAAAATAAGTAAAAAAGTTGAATGGGTTGGATGGTGGGGTGTTTTCTCTGCATTTTTTATTTCAATATATTATTGCACATTAATGGCATGGTGTTTATGCTACCTTTTTCATTCTTTTGGATTAATATGGCAACCAGACGCTGGAAATTTTTTCTTTAATAAATTTTTAGGCATCACCTCTTCTCCCTCAATAATTGGGAAAATAAACATTCAAATTTTGTTTGCTCTCCTTTTCATATGGACTTCTATATTTTTAATTTTATACAAGGGAGTTAAATCAATTGGGAAAGTTGTTGCAATAACAGTTCCATTACCAACCATTTTACTTTTAATTTTGACAATACGGGGACTCACTCTTCCTGGCTCTTCAACTGGCTTAGAATTTTACCTCTCTCCAGATTTTTCCAAACTTGCCATGCCCTCTGTTTGGCTTTCTGCATATGCACAGATATTTTTCTCTTTATCTCTTGCTCAAGGAATTATGATTGTATATGCGAGTTTTTTGAAAAAAGGTTCAGATATAACAAACAATGCTTTCATAACAGCACTTGCAGATGGTGGAACAGCTTTTATGGCCGGATTTGCAGTTTTCAGCGTTCTGGGGTATCTTGCTTATCAAACAGGACTGCCAATGAATGAAATTGCGAGAGGCGGGATAGGGCTTGCTTTTATAACATATCCAACAGCAATATCTAAAATGCCATTTATGCCCTCTTTTTTTGGAATAATATTCTTTCTTGCCTTACTCACTTTTGGTATTGACTCTGCTTTTTCAATGGTTGAAGCAATAACAAATGGAATAAAGGATAAATTTAACATTAGTAGGGAAAAAGCAACATTTATTATATGTCTAATTGGCTTCCTGATAGGGATAATTTTAACAGGTGGAGGAGGAATTTATTGGATAGAAATAACAGACCATTTCATTTCAAATTTTGCCCTCGTTTTTATTGGTCTGCTTGAATGTCTTATATTTGGTTATATATTTGGAGGAGAAAAAATAAGAAAGTATGCTAATGAAGTATCAGAAATAAAAATAGGGAGATGGTGGAAGTTCATGCTTAAAATTTTCTCTCCCATTGCATTAATTTCAATAGCTTTCGCCTCATTGATTGAACTTTTAACAGAAGGTTATGAGAATTATCCATCATGGAGTCTTGGAGTAGGAACATTTATACAGACTTTTCCAGAATTATCTGTTAAAAAGTAATAGAAATGTTTATCATATGGAGTAGCATACATTTATGCAAGGAATAAACCTGATAAAATGGTTGTCAAGGGATAAGAAAGTAGATGAAATTTTTAAGCAGGGTTACGAAGAATATAACAAGCAAAGAACTT
>DRIF01000121.1 GCA_011052825.1 Thermoplasmatales archaeon | reverse complement strand
TCCACAATTTCCATCACTCCACCATATTCCTGCACAATTTCTACCACTATTTGGAAATGGATACAAGCTATCATTATATTGACTCCAGTAATGCGTCAGTTGTGGATATTCTGACTGACTGCATGTGCATAATCCATCAATATCCCATCCATAATATGGAACATAATAATCTCCATCTGGATCAGCATCTATCCATTCTGATTCAAAACCTGCTGAAAAAATTACAGCTTTATCTGAATTTGATTCTTGAGTAATGCTGTAATTTTGATTGAAATTAATTATTCCATTGCTTGTTAAACTCAATTGAGAAAATTTACATAAACTTATGTTTGAATTTGCAGGTATAAATGATGTTATGAGCAAAATGGAAATAAAAATTCCAATTTTCTTTTTAATTTTCATTTTCATTTATAAATAAGAAGTTATAAAAAAATGTTATTGTATGACACACAAATTATTACCAATTACACTATTTCCAAATTGAAAGCAAATGATATATAATCTATCTCATTCCTCATTTATATGCCAAAAGTTGTTGTTAAAAAAAGCGGAAAAAAAGAGGAGTTTATTCCAGAAAAAATAGTTGTTTCAGCAGTGAAAAGTGGTGCAACGCCTGAAGTGGCAAGAAATATTGCCAAAAAAATTGAAAAAATAGAAAAGGATGAAATTGAAACACGAGAGATAAGGGAAATAGTTTTGCATGAGTTGAAAGGCATCAATCCAAGTTGGCATGAAAAATGGCTTGCCTATGATAAACAAATAAAGAGGCTTTACAGGCATTACAAGCATGGATTGTATGAATAAAATCAGCCAGCCAACTTTCCTTCTATTTTTTCAACAATCTTCATGAAGGCTTCAGATATTTCGTCTCTTTCATTAACAAATGGTTTGCCTATATCTCCTGCTATAACAATTTTTTCGTTTATTGGTACACTTCCAAGAAAATCGACATTCATTTCTTTCGCTGACTGTTCTCCGCCACCGCTCTTAAATAAATTTATTTGTTTCCCACAATGTGGGCATTTAAAACCACTCATATTCTCTATTATTCCAATCACTCGCATATTCAGCTGGCGGGCAAAATTCACTGCTCTCCTGCTATCCAGAAGGGCAACATCCTGAGGTGTTGTTACAATAATGGCATTGCTGTCTTTCAACAACTGGGCTATGCTTAAAGGTTCATCTCCAGTTCCTGGAGGAAGGTCGACAATTAAAAAATCCAAATTTTCCCATTTCACCTCTCCTATGAACTGTTTTATTGCTGTCATTTTTAGAGGGCCACGCCATATAACAGGCACATCCTTTTCAAGCATTAATGCAAGAGATATTGCTTTTAGATGAGGAGCAACCTTTATTGCTTCCATTCCATTTTCATCCCCGTAAATGTTTTCATGTTCTATGCCAAGCATTTTTGGGACATTTGGCCCATGTATATCTGCATCAAGCAAACCTGTTTCATATCCTTTCATGGCTAAAGCATAAGCAAGATTAACAGCAACAGTTGTTTTTCCAACTCCTCCTTTTCCACTTAAAATTGCTATCTTATGCTTCACATTTTTCATGTTTTCCTCAATTTTTTCATCCAATTGCTTTATTCTCTCCATTCTGTCCATGAGGGTAAGTTGATTTTAATAATAAAATTTATGTTTATGTTGTTCTTTCATATTCATGAATAAATTTGAATGCGCTATTGCAATTGGAATATTGGCAATGCTTTTTATTCCTAACTATGGTATAAATGCAGAGGAAATGCCACCTGTTGTTTATGTTGACGATAATTTCAATGAAAGCATGCCAGGATGGAATGAAACCCATTTCAACAGCATAGATGAAGCAATTTCCAAGGTGGCAGAGAATGGAACTGTCTTTGTATATGATGGAATTTATAAAGAAAACATCACAGTAGATAAAAAGTTAAATATTATAGGCAAAAACAAACCCTCACTAAATGGGAGTATTAAAATAGAGGCGAACGGAACTTTAATAAAAAATATTGAAGTTTGTGGAAATTTTCCATCCACAGGTATAGTTTTGAATGCATCTTTTTGCGTGGTAGAGAGATGTAATATTTATGAAAAGGAATATGGAATAAAATTAAATAAAGCAAACAACACAATTATTAGGTGCAATTTAATTAACAACACATATGGAATTTATTCTCATGGCAATTTTAATTTAATATATATGAATAATTTCATTGAAAATTCTTTAAATGCGTTTGATGATGGGAATAATACTTGGTATGATGAAATAAATGAAAAAGGAAATTACTGGCATGACTATAATGGAACAGATGCTGATGCAGATGGAATAGGAGATATACCCTACAATATTTCAGGTGGAGAAAACAAAGATTTTTATCCATTAATAGACCCAATAGACCTTTTCATTCCATATGTTCAAATTTCTATGAATGGAACTTTTGGAAATAACAGCTGGTTTGTGAGCAATGTCACTGTTTTTATAAATTCATATGACAATGAAACAGAAATTTCATATGTAAATTATAGTGTAGATGAAATATGGTATACAAATGAGAATTCTTCATTTAATTTCACAATTTCAGATGGTATTCATAATATAAAATTCTATGCAGTTGATGAATATGGAAATGCTGGAAGAATTGGAGACATTAATTTAAAAGTTGATACAACTCCTCCATCAATTACATATCTTTTTAATCCTCCTTCACCAAATGGAAAGAATGGATGGTATACTACCAATGTTGAAATATTCTTATATGCTGAAGATGAAAGTGGAATAGATGAACTCACCTACAAAATTGATGAGGGAGGATGGGAGGATTATACAGGATTTTTCTCATTCACTTCAGAGAATATACATAAAATATGTTTCAGGGCAAGAGATATGGCAGGAAATGAGAGAACAGAGAACACAACTCTAAAAATAGATAAAACCCCTCCATTGGTGGAGATAAATAAACCAGATGGAGGATTCATAAAACTTGAATATGAAATAGAATGGAATGCAAATGATTTAATAGATGGCAATTTAGACGGGAATATATCAATATTTTACTCTCCAGACAATGGTACAACATGGAATGAGATAGCAACAGGAATAAATAATACAGGTTCGTATATCTGGAATACTGCTGGATTCTCCGATTCAGGCAGTGCATTGATAAAAATTTTTGCTGAAGATGATGCAGGAAATAATAATTCAGCTGTATCACAGCCATTTACTTTAGATAACACTCCTCCATCTGTAACAATAAATCAACCTGTGGTGGGGAAAGCATATGGGAAGGATGAGTATGGGAATATTGTGATAGAAGTTGAATGGGAGGCATATGATAATATAGATGAAGATTTAGATGGAGGTATAAAAATTGAATATTATGATGGCTCATCATGGAATGTTATTGTAGAAGATTATTCAAACACAGAATATGTATTTAATGCAAAGGAATGGGAAGATGGAACTTATAAGATAAGAGTGAGTGCTGAGGATGATACTGGAAACATTGGCTCAGCAACATCTGGAAATTTCACCATAGACAAACAGCCTCCCTCTATATACATTTCAAGACCATTAAAAGGATATATTTACATAAATCTTTTTGGAAGGGGCATCATTCCTTCTATCCCACTTGGCATCATTCCATATGATGTTATAATAATTGGAAAGATTAATGTTGAGATAATTGCATCAGATGCTCATTCTGGACTCCAGAGAATTGAAATAAAAACAATGAACCTAACATACCCAATATATTCTCCACCTTATACATGGGAATGGAATCCTTCATTTGGTATTCATACTTTAACAGCTTTTGCATATGATAATGCAGGAAATTCAAAGTCTTATGAAATTGAAAAGATTCTCTGCTTGAATGTATAGAAATATTGAAACGTTCTGAAGAAACTAAGAAATATTCCTCTTTATCTTAGATTAGCAAATCATAAAATACATTTTATATACTAAATGTTTTTTTATTGTGATTGAGTTAGAGAAAAATGAAAGAATTTTATGGCAGAGGAGCGCAAGTTTGAAGATCCAGCATAAAAAAATTGCAGGAGTAATTTTTATAACAAATATGAGAGTGGCGTTTAAACCATTTCTGAATAAAAAAATCCTGAGTTTGAAAATTGAGGAAATAAAAAAAATTGAATTGGTAAAGGGAATATTGAAAAGAATAAGAATAACTGCTGGAGAGAAAGAATATCTGTTTTTCACAAAAAATGCAGAAAATGTTGCAAATCTTATAGAGAAAATGGCAGGAATTTAGCTGTACATCAATTTTTTATATGAAAGTCAATTTCCTATCCAATGTCTTCAGTAATAGAAAAAATATTTCAGATGCATACAAGAGAAAAAGTGGAGGTTGGAAACACAATATGGATTGATATAGATTTGAGAACAGCCAGAGATTTTGCAGGAGCAAAAGTTGTTGAAAATTTAATTGAAAATTATGAAGGTAATTATGTTGATGATGCAAAAAAAACATTTTTTACTTTTGATTGCAACGCTCCAGCAAATACAATAGGATATGCAAACAATCAGCAGATATGCAGAGAATTTGCCAGAAAAAACAAAATAAAAGTTTTTGATGTGAATCGTGGAATAGGAAGTCATGTTGTAATTGAAGAAGGTCTGGCTTATCCAGGCGTAACAGCAGTTGGTACAGACAGCCATTTTAATATTCTGGGAGCAATAGGAGCTTTTGGGCAGGGAATGGGAGACGTTGATATTGCATTTGTTTTTAAAACTGGGAAGACATGGTTTGAAGTTCCTCCAACAGTAAAGGTGAATTTTATTGGGATACCAGATGGAAAATGGAGTGCAAAAGATTTGGCTTTGTTGTGTGTAAAAGAATTAAAAAATAAAGTTCTTGGAAAATCAATAGAGTTTTATGGGGATATTCTGGAAAAACTTTCAATGGCTGGAAGAATAACTCTCTCATCGATGGTAACAGAAATGGGTGGAATAGTAGGTTTTATTCCTCCAAATAAAGAAATCATCAGTTTTTGCGAGAAAAGAAGCGGTAAAAAAATTGAGCCAGTTTATGCAGATAAAGATGCAGATTATGAAAAAGAAATTGATATTGATGTGAGTAATCTTGAACCATTAATTGCTCTTCCAGGAAATCCTGCAAATGTTAAAAGAGTTTCAGAACTTCCATATACTGAAATAAACAGCGTTTTTATTGGTTCATGTACAAATGGAAGAACAGAAGATATATTTTCAGTCTCAAAAATAATTAAAGGCAGGAAAATCTCAGAGAATGTGATGATGAAAATTGTTCCAGCAACCCGTGAAGTGTGGCAGGAATTGCTTGAAAAAGGAGTGATAAAAGAGCTTTTTTCTGCAGGCGCAATAATAAGCCATGCAGGATGTGGAGGTTGCGCAAGCGGGCAGATTGGAATGACTGGAGAGGGAGAGGTGCAAGTTTCGACAAGCAATAGAAATTTTAAAGGAAAACAGGGAGCGGGAGACACATATCTTGCGTCTCCAGAAACTGCTGCCGTGAGTGGTTTACTTGGTTATATAGGAGGGATTGATGAATATGAAGTTGAAGGGTAGAGTATGGGTAATTGAAAGAGAAGGGAAATTGATAGATGATATAGACACAGATATGATATATCATAATCAGTATTTGCATATAACAGATAAAAAAGAAATGGCAAAATATGCTTTCAGCAACTTAGAAGGATGGAAAGATTTTTATGAGAAGGCAGAGGAAGGAGATGTAATAATTGCAGGTGAAAATTTTGGTTGTGGTTCATCGAGACAGCATGCTGTTGACTGCTTTTTGGCTATTGGAATAAAAGCAATAATTGCAAAATCATTTGGAGCAATCTATAAAAGAAACGCAATAAATTCTGGAATGGCTGTCCTTGAATGCTCTTCTATAGATAGAGCTGGCTTAAAAAATGGAGATATAATAGAGATAAATCTTTTAAATGGAGAGATAAAAAAAGATTCTAAGACAATAGCTAAAGCAAAACCAATGAGCATAGTTCAGACTAATATTTATAAGGCGGGCGGTTTGTTTTCTTATGCCAAATCAATCTGAAGCTTCCCTGCATTCCTTGCAAATAACAAAGTTCACATTCAGGAAATCTCTTATTATGCGGGAAACTTCTTCTATTTCAATATCTTCACTCATTTTCCCCTCCCTTGGTAAAAGTATTAATTACTTTCCTATATAATACTTTTTCTAAATTTTTTGATTAATGCAAGAAGCTTCTCTGTCCCGTAAAAACCATTATGATTCCATGTTCATCTGCAGCTTTTATAACTTCTTCATCTCTTATTGAACCTCCTGGCTGAACTATAGCTTTTACACCAGCCTCGCAGGCAACATCAACAGCGTCTCTGAAAGGGAAAAATGCATCTGAAGCCATTATTGAGTCTCTTATCCTTTCCTTTCCTTTATGAACTGCTATCCATGTTGCATCAACTCTTGAAGTCTGCCCTCCTCCTATTGCAACAGTTTTTTTTCCTTTCACAAAAACAACAGAATTTGACTTCACATGACGTACACACTTCATTGCAAATACCATAGATTCTATGTCTTCTTCACTCGGCTTTTTAATGGTAACAACTTTCCATTCTTCCGGATTTATTTCCTTAACGTCTTTATCCTGCATCAAAAGTCCACCCTCGACACTCCTTATTTCTATGCTATCCTTTCTTTTCTCCCTATCTATTCCTCTAACTTCAAGCAATCTCAAATTCTTCTTTCTTCCAAAAATTTTTAATGCTTCCTTGTCAAAACAAGGTGCAACTATAACCTCAAGAAATATTTCGCTCATTTCCTCAGCAAGCTTTTCATTAACTGCTCTGTTCACTGCAACAATTCCACCAAAAGGAGAATAAACATCTGTCTCAAATGCATCTCTCCACGCCTCCTCTATGGTTTTCCCGCAGGCGATGCCAGAGGGGGTTGCATGTTTTATTATAACAGCGGTTGGCTCATCAAATTCCTTTATGCATTCTATTGCATAATTGATATCAAGTATATTATTATATGAAAGCTCCTTTCCCTGTATTTTTACTGCATTTGCAACACATGCTTCATCTATTCCTTCTTCAACGTAAAAGGCTCCTCTCTGATGAGGATTTTCTCCATATCTAAGATGCTGTTTTTTAAGATAGGGAAGGCAAAGCAAATCAGGAAATTGAATTTTCTCTCCTTTCAAAAGCATTGCATCATAATAGGAAGTTCTTTGCAGGGCTTCTATGGCAAGTTTTTTACGTACTTCCTCACTAAATCCTTTCTTTAGATTTTCAATTACAAATTCATACTGACTTGGATGGGATACAACAACAACACGCCTCCAGTTTTTTACAGCAGCTCTTGTCATTGCTGGACCTCCAATATCCATTTCTTCTAAGCCAACTTCATGAGGATAGAAATTGCATACAACCATATCAATTGATTTTATCCCTTTTTTTTCAATTTCATTTAACTCATTTTCTCTTGCAAGAATTGCTGCATGTATGTTTGTATGAAGAGTTTTAACCCTTCCTCCTAAAATTTCAGAAAAACCAGTATACTCTTCTGCATCCTTTACTCCTATGCCTTTCTCCTCCAAAAATTTTTTTGTTCCTGAAGTTGCATAAATCTCAACTTTTTCATTAATTAATGCTCTGCAAAAGTTTTCCAGTCCTTCTTTATTGTACACACTTATTAAAGCTCTCTTTGGTTTCATTTATACCCCAATGTAATACTGCATAGAAGAAAAACTTTTTGCTCATTTGTAGGAAAAATTAAAGCCCTTCGATTTTTTCAGCAATTTTTTCAACCATATCAATCCATTTTATGAAAGAATTGCTTGATGCTCTTAAACTTGATATGCTTTTTGCCTCAACTTCAAAAATTAGTTTATCTCCTTCCAATGAAAATTTTACTTTTGCTCTTGGAGCTTCTTCCTGCTTCAGGGAATTGAAAATTGTTTTGCTGTATTCACTTTCTATTTCACATCTTATTTTATGCATTATCTGGCTTTCAATTTTTTTGCGATTGTCCCTCTCTCTTTGTAAAAAATTTTCCCGCCACAATGAGGACACTTAATTCCCATTCTTTCTGTATCTATATCAACATTCTTGCCACATTTACCACATTTATATGTAATCATTTATTCACCCAATATTCCTTTAATGCTTTTCTCAACCTCTATTCCCGTTGTTGTTTTTGGGAGATATGCTCCACCAGCAAATTTTGCATTGCATTTCTTGCAAACCCATATTCCAGTGCTTTCTCTTTTCAATCTTTCTCTCCCGCACCTTGGACATGTATGCCACTTCTTCTGTTTTTCTTCTATCTCTCTCACTCTATGCTTTATCTTTACGCCATATCTTGCTCCAAATCTTCCAGTTGTTCCAACTTTTTTTGTTCTCTTTGCCATTCTATTCCTCCAGCAATTTCCTTATATTTTTTGCATGAATCTTTGCCCTATTTATATTATTTTTTATTTCATCGACTGTAAAGCTACCACTTAAACCTTTCTGCATAGCTCTTATATCTCCATTTTCATCTAAGGCAACAGTAAAACGGGCTTGTGCAATTGCATCCTCTTCCAAACAAGGGTCAACAACAATAAAATCTTCATATTTAACAAATGTGCAACTTACAGGAGGAGAACCAACTGGCAACGATTCATTTTTTCCAATATCATGTCTTTCATTTGGGATAATGGCATTCTGCAATGCTGCAGATGCAGCTAATGAACAGGCATCAAAGAGATTTCCGTCATAATCGAGAACATGAAGGTCTATGAAAACAATCCATACTTCCTTTCCTTCTTCAATGCACAACTTATCCAGTTTGATATATTTCGATTCTCTTATGCCTCTGTCCACAACTCTCGCAAGTTCAATTGCACTTGGAGTTGGAGGTCCATATTCAAATTCTGGAGATGCAAGAGGTGGTAGTTCTGCAGATGTGCTCATTGCTCCTTCATTTGGACTATCTGGATATGGCTCGCCAATTTCAAGTTTTATTCCAGCAAGAACCATTGTATCCCCAATTTTAACTCTGGCTGAACCCTCTGCATTTTTTATAACATTTTTCTCAATTTTTATTGGCCTATATTCATCTGCCTCTCTTCCATCTGGTCTCTTTCCTTCTTTTGCCAATCTTGCGAGATAATCTCTTTTTACAGCAGAAACTCTCTTTACTTCAGTATCCCACATTTTCACACCTCAAAATCTTTATATTTATTGAGTAAAGCCTCCCTCTGCAATTCATGAACTTTTTTGCAACCTTTCAGAGCAAGTTCCAGAGCTTCCTCAAATTCCTTGTATGTCATATGTCCATCCATCTGCATGAGTAAAATTTCCTCTGTTCTTGGGGCAATGGCAACAGGCAAATCCGCCTCTCCTTCTTTATCCTCTCCACTTGTCAAGTCAAGCACAACAGTTCCATCAACCTTTCCTGCAGCGCATGCAACAGGCAAATCTTTCATTGGTATACCTGCGTCTGCCAAGGCAACAGCTGCAGCTGTTATCCCTGCACATCTTGTGCCTGCTTCAGCGTTGAGAACTTCTATGCATACATCAATCATTGTTCGTGGAAATAATTCTGTAAATATGACTCCTTCAAGAGCTTCAGATGTTACCTTTGAAATTTCTATGCTCCTCCTATCTGGACCTGGTCTCTTTCTTTCTTCGACGCTGAATGAAGCCATATTGTAACGTGCATTCACAATTGCTTTTGTTGAGTCCTGAATGTGGCGTGGTAGTGCTTCTCTTGGTCCATAAACTGCAGCGAGAATTTTGTTTTCTCCCCATTCTAAATAGCATGAGCCATCTGCCCTGTGGAGAACGCCTGCTTCAATTTTTATTTTTCTAAGTTCATCTGGTTTTCTTCCATCCAATCTTATACCATCTTTTATCAACAATTTAACCACCTAACATTTTAATTATTCTCTCAGTGAGTCCGAAGGTGTGAGCTTCATCTTCAATTTTTCTTATCGCCTTTATTAGGAGATTAACATTTTCATCTTCTCCCTTTATCCATATTCTGCCATTCTGGCCAACAAAAATCCAGCAGTTTGTATATTTTTTGAGTGTTGCGAGCATTGAACTGTTTTTTCCTATCACTCTTGGAACTTTTGACGGCTGTATTTCTATTATTATTCCATCCTCAACCTTTCTGCATGCCTTACACTTCATTGATAAATCAATATTTCTAGCTTCATCAACAGACGAAATCATGGCAATGATAACATCTCCCACCTTAAGGTATTTCAAAGTTTCCCCATATGCAATTTTCCATGGAACATTTTCTGCACTCAAAAAAGCTGGATATGGAGCATTTATGTCAATAATCCATGCGTTTCTATAAACTTCTTCAACAACTCCTATAACATTATCTCCAGAATTTGGGTCATAAACTCCAGATAAAGGAATAACATTTATGTATCTTCCTTTCTCGCTTAAAATGCCAAGACGTGAGGCATAAATTTTATCTCCTTCTTTAAAGGTTCCTTTTCCAGGCAGTTTGCTTTTTGCATCTCCTACTTCACTTCCAGGCAAAACTATTTTCCTCATCATTTTAACATCCTTGTGAAAACTTCTCCCTTCGTGAGAGCATTTAACTTATCATAAAATTGTGTTTGCATTCCCGCAGGAATTTCAACAACACACTTAAAGGACCCATCAGGTAACCATTCTTCCTTAATCATTTTTGCCATATTTATTATTTCTCCATATGCTTTACCAGAATATTGGGAGGGTATTTTCACCTCTATTTTTACATTCTCAATGCTTATTGGAAGAATGGGGCGCAAAGCATCAATTATTTTTTTGACCTGTTCCTCAACTGATTTGAATGGATCAATATGAACCCCCGCTTCTTCCATTGCTCTCTCTATTCTATCCCTGGGATGTGGCAATTTTGTTCTTGGGTCCATTGAGGAACGAGCAATTCTGTCTATAATTGCTTTCTTTTTCATTTCCTGCATCTCCTTTCTCTGCTTTGTAGTGAGCTGGAAATCTCCTTCTTTCAATATTTTTAAAGCAATTTCCCCCACTTCCGTTGTTCCAAATGTTTCCTTTAGTGAATCTTCTCCAGCTTTTTCTCCCTTTTTTGCATCTTTGAAAATCAAATCTATTGCCATATATTCTAAGATGTTAATTTCCTTTCCTTCCATTACCATTTCAACTGCCTTAGGGTCAACTAATATTTCAAAATGCTTTCCTTTTCTATCATACCTTGCAACTATTGCTTCATCCAGAGATACCATTATTCACCCTTCTTTTCAAAATATTTGGATATTCCTTCTGGCGACAATATTTCAAACTTTTTATCTTTTTCTGCAATTCCTATTTCAACGGTTTTTTCCTCTAATGTCTTTTCAGTTGCATATGAAATGGCGGATATTCCCATTTTTATTGCCTTTTCCTTACTCAAATTTTCTTCATAATTCTTCTCAAAATATTCTATTGCTGATTCTCTTCCCTCTCCTTCAGCAGTTGCCTTATATTCCATCATTGCTCCAGATGGGTCTGTTGCAAAAAGATGAACACCTGTATCATCAACTCCACCAATAAGCAAAGCAGTGCCAAAAGGACGAACACCTCCATATTGAGTATAAGTTTGCTTAAAATCGCATATTTTTTTTGCCAGAGCTTTA
>DRIF01000120.1 GCA_011052825.1 Thermoplasmatales archaeon | reverse complement strand
TGCAAGATATGGATTACATGATGAATCTGGGCATCTCAATTCAATTCTAGCTGATTCCTTTTTAAGCCATTTTGGTACCCTTATTAAACTGCTTCTGTTCATGCTGCCCCATGTAATATAGCAAGGTGCTTCAAATCCAGATACTAATCTTTTATAAGAATTGACAGTAGGAGATAAAATTGCACACATCTCTTTTACATATTTCATCTGTCCTGCAATAAAACCATAGGCAATCTTGGACAATTTATATTTGTCTCTTCTATTATAAAATAAATTTTTTCCAGTTTCGGTATCAATTAAACTCTGATGAACATGCATGCCAGAACCCGGCGCGTCCATTATTGGCTTTGGCATGAAGGTTGCATGCAAGCCATACATTTGTGCAATTTTTTTGATGGTGTATTTAAGTTTCAACAATCTATCTGCAATTTTGAGAGCGGAACCGTATTTAAAATCTATTTCATATTGCCCATTACCCACCTCATGATGAGATGTTTCGACATTTATTTCAAAATTTCTAAGAGAAATAATTACTTCTTTAATGAATTTATACCCTTCGTGAGATGTTAAGTCGAAATAACTTCCTTGATCCATTGGTAATGTTTTTGCTGTATCTTCTCTCCTAAAAATATAAAACTCTATTTCGGGCCCCACATTATATTCAAAGTTTTCCTTGCGTAACTCTGAAATAGTTTTTTTAAGTATATACCTAGCGTCTCTCTCAAATGGTTTACCATTATGACTGTATATGTCACATATAAAACAAGCTGTTTTCCCTTCTCCCTTAATCCATGGAATAACGGAATAAGTTGATAGATCCGGTTTTAAAAATAAATCGCTTTCATGTATTCTTGCAAATCCTTCTATAGAAGAACCATCAAACCATAAACCATTTTCTATCGCATCTTCCAGTTTACTCACTGGTATCACTATCTCTTTTACAACCCCAAATAAATCAGCAAATTGTAAACTTATAAATTTTATTTCATCTTTTTTTAGCTTCTCAAAAATTTCAGCTTGCATAAAAATAATAGACAAAGGGTTTAAAAAACTCAACTGTCAAAATAAAACTCATAATCTATATTATTCACCTCACACATATATTTTTTCCATTCTTTCCTTTTTTCTTCTGCAAAAATTTCTATTGTTTCTTTTCCTATGCCTCTTTTTATTACATCGTCATTCTCTAATTCCGCCAGTGCCTCCATCAAATTGGATGGTAACTCTTTCACCCCATATTCTTTCATTCTCTCTTTATCTACCTTATATAAATTTTTCTCAATTGGTTCATATTCAATTTTCTTTTTAATTCCATCAATACCCGCATATATTATAGCAGAATAAAGTAAGTAAGGATTTGCAGTTGGATCTGCATTTCTCAATTCTATATCAATATCTTTCTTTGCTGGAATCCTTATTAAACCACTTCTATTATATCTCCCCCATGCAACATAACAAGGAGCTTCAAAATCTGGTATTAATCTCTTATAGGAATTTACTGTAGGATTTGCTATTGCAGTTAAACTTCTTGCATGTTCGATTATTCCTCCAATAAAATATCTTGCAGTCTGGCTTAAATTATATCCATCATTTTCATCATAAAAGATGTTTCTCCCTTTGACATGGAAGCTGATATGTGCATGCATTCCATTTCCAGCATCATCTGAAAAAGGTTTAGGCATAAATGTTACAAGTAAATTATAAAAAGTAGCAACTTCTCTGGCAAGATATTTTAAGTATATACAGAAATCAGCAGCTTCAATTGCGTTTACAGTCTTTATCTCTATTTCTTGTTGATATCTACCTGTCTCATGATGATGATACTTGATAGAATATCCACTTTTCATTAAAGCTTCAGCCAATTCTCTTCTATAATTTTTTGCAATATCAAAAGGAGGGGCAATAAAATATCCTTTTTTTTCTTCAATTTCGTAATCCCTTTCATACTTATTAAGGATATAAAATTCTATTTCCGGAGATATTTTTATTTCATCATATCCTTGCTCTTTTGCTTTTTGTATTGCCCTGCTTAAAATATATCTTGGATCAGACAAAAAAGGTTTACCTGATGTGTCATATATATTTGCTATTAACCTTGCTTCATCTTCTTCGTGAGGGAGCACAATGAAAGTTTTTTTATCAGGTACCACAAGTAAATCAGATTTCTCAACATTTGTAAACCCAACAGACGAGCCATCAAAACTGATACCATCCTTAAAAGCATCATTTAAAAATCCTTCTGAAGGAATATGCAAAACCCTTAATTTTCCCAATAAATCTGTAAAATGGATTTGTATCCACCTTATATTATTTTTTTCTATTAATACCTTTATTTTATCTTTGTCCATTAGAATTGGATAATATTTTATTATAAATTTTTTATGGAAATGATTTTGCTTCATATTAAATCTTTTCTAAATAAAATTTTTCAGTAAAAACGAGAAGAGGGAAACTTTATATTTCTTCTTTCATTCAATGTTTGGAGGTAAGAAAATGAAGGGGAAAATGCTGATAATTGGGATAGTTGTGGCAGGTTTTTTAGTTTCTACAATATTGCCTGTGGAATCATTTATACAGGAAAATTATGGAGGAAATGAAATAAAAACATTTTCAATCTCTCTATCAGAGCCAATTTTTGAGGAAAGAGGAGAATATCTGAATGTGAATATAAAAGAGACAAGTTCATTTTTAATGGAAACTGGAAAGCCTATTATACCTGTAATAACAAAAGTTTTTACATTTCCAGCTGGAACAGAAATTATGAATGTTGACGTGAACTGCAAATTAAAAGAGTACAAACTGCAGAAAAAGATTGAGCCATCTCCATCTCCTGTGATTTTATCTGTTGATGAAAAGGAAGGAGTCATACCAGATGTATTACCAGATGAAAGAGTGTATAACAGTGAGGAATTTTATCCGTCTACACCATATGAGTATAAGATAGGAGTTGGTTTAAAAGATGAAAAACATGTTTTATATGTTAATGTAAAATGTTATGCTCAATATTCTCCAGCTAGAGATAAAATATACATTCCTGAACGAATAGAAATGAAAATAAAATACAAACCTCCAGAAGAATTGCTGTTCACTGCGGATGAATATGATATGCTGATAATAACTGATGAAAAATTTGCATCGCAACTACAGCCATTAATAGACCATAAAAATAGCATTGGAATAAGAACTGTTCTTGAAACAACTCAGGAAATTTACTCAAATTACAATGGAAGAGATGAACCAGAGAAAATAAAATATGCAATAAAGGATGCAATAGAAAAATGGGGAATAACATATGTCCTGCTCGCTGGCGGGCGAAAGGGACAGACATTTGATTGGTATGTGCCTGAGAGGAGAAGCAATAACGATGCAGATTTTGAAAGTGGATATGCCTCTGACTTATATTATGCAGATATTTATAAATATGATGGCGGAAAGATTAAATTTGAGGACTGGGACAGCAATGGAAATGGAGTTTTTGCAGAATTTTCAAGATGGGGAGAGAGGAAAGATGTTATGGATTATTATCCAGATGTTTATGTTGGCAGGTTACCATTTAGATATTCATGGGAGGTGGATATTGTAGTTAATAAAATAATTACATATGAAAATACAGCAGATGATTCATGGTTTAAGAAGGCATTTGTTGTTGGAGGGGATACCTCTCCACCTGCTCGAGATGAGTATGGAAATATAAGAAGAGGAATCTATGAAGGAGAGATGGTTGCAGATGTTGTTGCAGAGAATCTACAGAAAGATGGATTTAGCGTGGATAAGCTATACACCTCTCAAGGAACTTTCTCAAATTATGAAGATATTGTGAATGCATTTGACAAAGGAGCTGGCTTTGCTTATCTCTCAGGACATGGAAATCCTGGTGTATGGGGGAATTTCTGGCCAGATGCTGAAACGGAGGAGGAATTTTCACTTGGTTTCACAGTTTTTGACATATGGAAATATTCAAATGGGGCGAAATTGCCAGTTGTTGTTGTTGGAGGATGTCATAATGCTCAATTCAATG
>DRIF01000119.1 GCA_011052825.1 Thermoplasmatales archaeon | reverse complement strand
CCATGCATTGGTCCGGATGGAACAGTTTATTTTGAAACACATGGTAAAACATCCTATCTTTATGCAATTCTGCCCAACGGAACTTTAAAATGGAAATTTGAAACTGAAGGATATGTTTCCTCAACTCCTGCAATATATAACAATACAATATATTTTACAGATATGTATGGTTATTTATATGCTTTGGATTTTGATGGAAATTTGAAATGGATTTTTGATTTGAAATATAAAAGTTTGTGCAATCCAAGCGTAGATAAAAATGGAGTGATATATTGTTCAACAGCATTGCCAGGAAGAGTAAATAGAATATATGCAGTATATCCAAATGGAACATTAAAATGGGAATGGATATCTCCATTTGGAGGTAGTGGAGATACTCATGGATTTGCAATAACAAATGATACCATATATTTTTCAACATATGAAGGAATTTTATATGCCTTAGATTTTGATGGAAATGTAAAATGGTATGCAGATTTATCAACTTCTTATACACCCTCTCCATATTCCAATTTACCTGCAGTTGGAAAAGATGGAACAATATGGATCACATGCAACAGATATGATAGAGGAACTGGTCCACTGCATGCATATTTATATGCATTTACTCCAGATGGAGAAAAGAAATATGAAATAAAGTTGGTTAGCAGTGAACCATACTACCACCACTGGCCAGGTTCTCCTTCTATTGCAAAAGATGGAACAGTATATGTTGCAACATTTGCAGACCCTGTAAGTGGTACTGAAACTTTTGGCTATTTATATGCAATAAGAGAAGGAATAGAGAAAGATATAGTAATAACAAGACCAAAAATACCATATTTATATATTTTTGACAGAGAGATAATGAAAATTAATAAAATATATCGTATCACTGGATATCCATGCTCAATTATTATTGGAGGAATTACAGTTGAAACAGAAGTAAAATCTGACAAATATGTTGAAAAAGTGGAATTTTATACAGATGATGAATGGAGTAGCACGCCTCCAAAACTTCGTTACACAGATTATTCTCCTCCCTTTCAATGGAAATGCAAAATTAAATCATTTGGTGTAGAAAGTGATGATACTATAATGGTGAAGGCATATTATGATGATGGAGATGTTGTTGTGGATATACTTTATCCATTAAAATTTTTCAGCATTTTTGGAGAGGAATGATGCTAAAAGAGAGTAAGCATATTTTTATTGAAGGGCATATACTATCTCAATTCTATAAGAAGTTACATAGACAAATCAGTGAGTACCGACTCTCAATATTTTCTAGTAGCAAAAATATTCTTTTTTATTAACTACAGCAAAATTTTTCAATCCTTATCATTCTTCAGACAACACAACAGCACAAAAAAAGATAAGGGAAAGAAAGGATATAACTATTGTAAGGTGCTTTGGTTCAACAAATAAATTGTAGATTACTTTTGAAATAACCAATACATGCATTTGAAATGGTTATAACAGTAGCATATGGTTTCATTCTGTAAAAGATTGTGGATAGGTTATTCAAATTTCGTAGTAAAAACCTGCGTTAAGAGCAAGAAATTGTACACCTTATCATCGCGGTTTTAGAATACTATCTATACCTACATAGTAAATTAAGACGATTTTTGATTTCATAAATCAGAAGATATTTGCTTTTATTCTGCTATCCATAAAATTTTAGGGCTTTTACTTGTGGAATCTGTATTTTATGAAAGAATTTCTGAAGGAGCTGCTTCCATTTCTGAAGGAATGTTTTCTGGCAATGAGAAGAAGGCAACAATTTCAAGTATTTTTGCAATAAGTAAAATCAATCCTCCTATGAGTATTATTAAAGTTATTGCTCCTATAAAATATACAGTTCCTGTCGTTCTGAATAAATCAACTTTTGTATTTTTTGCAATATGATTATAACTTTTCCTGAGATACATCGTTCCAAAAATCAACAAAATCCATGCAACTATCAGAGCAATGAAAAATCCTCCAAGCAATGCCACTATAGAATCGAAGTTGCCAGGTTCACCCATTTCCTCTGAGTGCAGAAACGCAAGAAATGAGAAACCACCAATGGTAATGAATATTATGGCAAATGCAGCAACTATTGCTATTATACTGCATACAAAATACAAAACATAATTTCTGAATATTGAATCATCTTTTGTTTCCTCTGCTATATATTTTACCGCTATAAATAAAAGAATCAAACCTACCAGAGGAAGAACTACACCTATCAGAGGGATAAACCCTCCTACAAGTGATAAAATCGCTCCTATCCCTCCAAAAACCTTTGCATTTCCTAACTTACCCATAACATCCCCTCATTTATAATTAAAAATTTCTATAAAAGCATGTCGTTTTTTTCAGTTTTTATTATTTTAAAAGAATAGGAAAAAGCATTTTACAAAAAATTTAGAATTCTTTAAATATAACGCTTGTTTTTTATCTGGTGATTTAAATGGCTGAAGGAAAACCAGCAGGAATAGTTGTATTGGCTATACTCTATGGACTGGAGGCAATAGTTTTGCTTGGAACAGGAGCACTTTTCTTCGCAGGAGGAGGGATGCTTGGCTTTGGATTGGGAGGCGCAGTGCTTGCGGGGGCAGGAATAATAATTGTTTTGATAGGGCTGATTGACCTGCTTATAGCATATGGTCTATGGACGCTGAAATCATGGGCAAGAACAATGGCGATAATATTTGCAATAATAGGACTTATTGGATTTCCAATAGGGACAATAATTTCAATAATAATTCTGTGGTATCTGTTCAAACCAGAGATAAAAGAGGCATTCCACTGAATGCTACACTTTTTCCTCTTTTTATTAAATTTATGATTTGGAATTACATGATTGAATATCAGTTTAAGATTTTCAATAAAATTTGAGTGTGGCATTCCGTAAGGTTACTCTTTGCTTTTGGATTTTGAAAGAAACATTTATAACAAAATTTGCTTTTTTTTCAAATGCTTCATATTTTGCTTTAATCAAACCATAATTACGAATTTCTCCAAAAATTAGAATTTTTTAAATATCATTTTTTCTTTTTATTTTTAATGGAGAAGGAGTGTTTTACTGTAACATTAACTTTTTCTGATAAAATTAAAGGATTTATTTTAAATCCAGTTGAAACTTTTAAAGGAGTTAAAGAAGAGAATATTGTTTTTGCTTTGAGATATTATATTTCATTAACAATAGTTGAAAGCATATTATATGGAATAGTATATACCTTCATGTTTTCTTCTTTTTACAGCTCATTTGACATTTACAAATGGAACAAAATATTGGGAATGGATAAAGAAATTTCTGGAATGCTCATTATCATATTAATGATAATTTCGAACGTTATTGGTTTGTTCATAGGAGGGGCATGGATGCATTTGTGGATAAGAGCATTTGGTGGAAAAGAGAAATATTATCACACAATAAAAGCAATTGCCTATGGAAACACTCCAAATCTTTTACTTGGATGGTTGCCATTCATAAATTTGGCTGGAGCAATATGGTCTTTGGTATTGGTTATTATTGGAATAAAAGAATTTCATAAAATGTCTGCAGTGAAAGTCCTGCTTGCCATTATAGTTTCAGGGTTGACGTTGGCAATTATTATTTCAACAATCGTTTTCTTAGTATTGGCATGGCTTTTTTTCTCAACTGGATGATTTTTCTTGCTATTTTTTCATTTGCCATAAAATTAATATTGCATTATCACATTACATGGCGTATGTATGAGATAAGATTTCATGGCAGAGGGGGCCAGGGAGGAAGAATGGCAGCAGAGGCATATGCACTTGCAGCTTTTCTGGAAGGGAACTATGCAGTAAGTTTTCCATTTTTTGGTGCAGAAAGAAGAGGAGCTCCAGTGAGAGCATTTACTAGAGTAGATAACAAAAAAATAAGAATAAAAACTCAGGTTTATGAACCAGATTATGTTGTTGTTTTAGATGAAACACTCATTGAAACAGAAGATGTTCTTGAAGGATTGAAAGAAGATGGAATGGTTATAATAAATACTCAGAGAAAGCCAGAAGAAGTGAAACTTTCAAAGCCAGTTAAATGTGCAACTGTAGATGCAACATCAATAGCTTTAGATATTTTGGGAAGACCAATAACAAATACATCCATACTTGGGGCAATAGCAAAAGCAACTGGAAAAGTGAGTATTGAATCAATAGAAAAGGCAATTATAGAAAAATTTGGAGAAAGATTGGGGAAAGAAGCAGGAGAAAAGAATGCCCTTGCTGCAAGAACTGCATATGAAAAAACATTAATTGGCGTATCCCAAGGAGGGAAAGCTTTTGTGCCACGCAAAAAATGGCTTCCAGATGTAAACGAGATGCCAGTTGGAGGAGCAACTCCAGCAATGAAAACAGACGCAGGTTTAGTTGGAATTGGCTCATTCATCGAAAACAAAACAGGTGACTGGAGAACATTCATTCCTTCAATAGATAAGGAGAAGTGCATTGGATGTCGTTTCTGCTGGTTCTACTGTCCCGAAGGATGTATTGAAATGGTTGATAATAAAGCAAATGTTAATTATGATTATTGTAAGGGATGCGGTATATGTGCAAATGAGTGTCCTGTAAATGCAATAGAAATGAAAAGAGAGGTGAGAACATGATGAGGCTTGAGGCAAAAAAAATGGTTGCAACTGGAGATTATACTGCCGCTTATGGCGCCTTGCTTTGTGATGTTGATGTTGTTGCTGCGTATCCTATAACTCCTCAAACAATCATTGTGGAAGAATTCTCAAATTTTGTAAATAATGGAATAACAGATGCAGAATTTATAATGGTTGAGTCGGAGCATTCTGCCATGTCCGCATGCATAGCAGCGCAGGCATCAGGAGCAAGAACATTCACCGCTACCTCTTCTCAAGGACTGGCTTTAATGCATGAAATGCTTTTTGTTGCTTCAGCTCTTCGCCTGCCGATTGTCATGCCTGTTGTAAACAGAACTCTTGCAGCCCCAATAGGAATATGGTGTGAACATAATGACAGCATGCCACAGCGAGATGCAGGATGGATACAAATGTCATGTGAAGACAATCAGGAAGTTCTTGATATGATTATAATGGCTTATAAAATTGGAGAAAGAAAGGATGTTCTGCTTCCAGTTATGCCATGCTTAGATGCATTTATCCTGAGCCATACTGTTGAACCAGTTGACGCCCCTTCAAGCGATGAAGTTGCAGATTTCATTGGAAAATATGACCCTGTTGCAACTCTTGACCCTAATAATCCAATGGCAATTGGAACATTCTCACCACCTGAATATATTCAAGAGCTAAGATATCAGACACATGTTGCAATGGAAAATGCAAAGAAAGCAATAAGGGAAACTACAAAAGATTTTGCAAGAAAATTTGGAAGAGATTATTATGGGTTAATAGAAGAGTATAGATGTGATGATGCAGATGTTGTTCTTGCTACAGTAGGAACTGTTACAGGAACAGCAAGAGAAGTTGTTGATGAATTGAGAGAAAAAGGCAAAAAAGTTGGGTTGATAAAACTGCGTTTTTACCGCCCGTTCCCAGCGGAAGAAATCAAAAAAATTGCAGAGAATGTGTCTGCAATAGGAGTTTATGACAGAGCTATCTCATATGGTGTTGGAGGTCCTTTGTTTATAGAAACTAGAAATGCTTTGTATGGATTGGATTTACCAGTTCTGAATTTCCTTGCTGGACTTGGAGGAAGAGATGTTGTTAAGGGAGATATTGAGAAAATGTATGAAATATTGCTAAAAGCAAAGAAAGAAAAGCCAGAAAAAGAAATTTACTGGATTGGCACAAGGGGGGTGAGCATATGAATATAAAAGATTTGCCAGAGGAAGATTATTTTACATCTGGACATACAGCATGTGCTGGCTGTCCCGCTCCTGCAATCGTAAGAAACATGATGAAAATATTTGGCAAAGATACTATTGTCTACACTCCAGCAAACTGTTTGCTTGTTTTCAGTGGAACCTATCCATATTTAGCATGGAAAGTTCCCTACCTGCATGAAGCATTTGAAAATACTGGTTCATGTATATCTGGTGTTGCAAGAGCTTACAAGAAAATTGGGAAGAAGGCATTGGTTGTAGGAATTGCTGGAGATGGAGGAACTTATGACATTGGTATACAAGCTTTATCGGGAGCAGCAGAAAGGGATGAAGATGTGATATATGTATGCTATGACAATGAAGCATATATGAATACAGGAATACAGAGAAGTGGCTCTACCCCATATGGTGCAAGCACAACAACAACTCCAGCAGGCAAGAAAATTCCAGGCAAGCTACGCCACAAAAAAGATATGGCAGAAATAATGAGAGCTCATGAAATCCCATATATGGCTACTCTCAGCATTTCACATCCGAAAGATTTTTTAAACAAAGTTGAGAAAGCAAAAAATGTGAAAGGTTTCAGATATTTGCATGTCTTTTCTCCTTGCCCAACAGGATGGAGATTTGACCCATCTAAAAGCGTGGAGATTGCAAGAAAGGCAGTTCAGTCAGGGATGTGGACTTTATATGAAGCAGAATATGGAGAAATAACTGGAATATACAAGCCAAAGAAGAAAATACCTGTTGAGGAATATATAAAAGGACAGGGGAGATTCCGCCATCTCACGCCTGAGATGATTGAAGAATTGCAAAGATGGGTTGACAGAAAATGGAAAAGATTGTATGGTGAAGAGCCATAAAACTTTTTTCCTAAATTCTATTTCTTTTCCTCTATTTTACAAAAAAGCAATCCAAGCACACCAAAACCAATCAGAACAATTGAAACTGAATATATTCCAACATCTGCCCATACGTTATAAGTTATACCCCATATTATATAGAATAGTATGCCAGTAATTAATGCAATTGCAGATACGATAAACTCCAGATCCATTTTAAACTTCGCTTTTTCCATTTCAATCACATCTTAATGGGAGCACTGGGATTTGAACCCAGATCAGCGGGTCACTTCTATGGGTCATCGCTCCAGTTAATCTTCATCTCTCGGATGACCCTCTTTTAATCATCCCCATAACTGGAGCCCGCTATGATCCCTGGTTACACCATGCTCCCACGCCTGTAATATTCTTCACCATTTAAATTTTTTATGCTTATAGATTGAATATTATTACGCTAATATCTTTTTCTGCACTATTTGCTGAATTGTCATAGGCAACTGCCTTTATCTCATGTTTCAGAAAAGCTTTTTCATCCCATATCCATGAATAAGGTTTATTTTTTAAAACCTCTTTAAGTTCATTATCTATATAAATCTCAACTTTTGAAATGCCTGATGAATTGTCCACTGCATTTATTTTCATGGTTATTTTGCCAATTATGACTGTATTTTGCAGGGGCATGACTTCTTTGTCTGCAATGTAGAGATAGTTAAGAGGTCTTTCAATGCTTATTTCAGGTGGTTCATCATCTGTTACTTCAGCTTGTGCTATTTTCAGAAGTGTCCCAGCAATTAATTTTGTCATTCTCACATCATACTCAATATCCATATTTTCTATTGTGTCTCCTGAAGAATGATAATGGTCGTTGAATTCATATTCATGGAAAAATACTGCATCATATCCATATTCCAGAAATGGCCAGTGGTCGCTGTTTGCGCCAGCACTGTATCTATTAACAGCAAGTCCCAGATTGTATTCTTCTGAAACGTTTTCTGCAATATTTGTGATCCAGTTTGAATTATCTCTATCAAAAATTATCGCATTTTCCTTTCCCTTCTCGTTACGTGTATATCCTATCATGTCTGCATTCAAAACTGCAACAATGTTCATACTCCTCTCATAAGCATCAAATGCATAACTTGAACTTCCATAAAGACCAAGCTCCTCGCCAGAAAAGGTAACAAATCTAACAGTATACACAAAATGAGTCGCATTCTTATATTCGCTTAATGCTTTTGCAATAGAAAGAACTGCAGATGTGCCCGAGCCGTTGTCGTCTGCGCCTGGCGAACCTGGCACACTATCAAAATGGGCGCATACTATAATACTTTCATTTTTTTCTCCTGGAATAACAGCTTCCACATTTCTTTCTTCATATGTACCAATGCTCCAGTTCAGAAATCTAGTTTCATATCCATAATTCTTGAATTCATTATAGATATAGTTGCCTGCTTCCCAGCATGCCTGCTCGCCTGTGACTCTTGGACCAAAATCCTGAAGGGTTTGTATATAATTTGAAACCATCTCCTCATTTATCATAGACAGTATATTTGATATAAAATCATCTTCAGATGATATGATATTTTCATTTTCATAGTTTGCTATGGCAAGTGGGATAAGGAAAGATGCAACAATCAAAACAACCAGTTTTTTCATGATGTTTATAGCCCCTTCAAATAAAAAATTTTGCATTTAACATTTTCAAATGCAGGCAAAAAATATAAAAACCATTTTCATTCATCCATTAGATGAATCCTTTCCTGAATCCATTTACTTTAGCAAGAGTTGCAAAATACTATCTTTCTGACATTAACAGAGTATGGAGATTGAGTGAAGAAGAAATAGAGAGATACAGGGAGAGAGAATTTAAAAAAATATTAAAGGTTGCGATGTCAACTCCATTATACAGAGAAAAATATAAAGGAATAGACATAAAAAAAATTAATCTGGAAAGAATTGAAGAACTTCCAGTTCTTACAAAAAAAGATTTGAGAAAGCATTTTCCAGATGGAATAGTTCCAGTAGGTTTTAAAAAAGAGAAGGCACATGTAGTAAGCACTTCTGGCTCAACTGGACAACCAACTTCAGTATATACAGATTTCTATACAATAATAAAAGCACTTATGGGGTTTGTGAGAGAAATAAGAGAATATGGAATAAACTGGAGAAAGGACAAAATGACAATAATTGCAGATTTGACAGCAGGAAGTGCAGAAGAAGCATATCTAAACAGAACTGCATTACCAAGTTTGAGACCAATTTTTTCTCTGAATAACATGCAGATTCTTCATGTTGGAGAAGATGTTGAAAAATTGATTGAAAAAATAAATGAATTCAGACCAAAATTTTTAGGTGGATATCCAGGCGTGTTAAGAGCTTTGGCAGTATTGAAGAAAAAGGGATATGGAAAAAATATTGAACCAGAAGTGATTGCATCATCTGGTGCTGTTCTTGATGACTACACAAAGAGATATATCGAGGAAGTGTTCAATGCAAGAATATATGATGTATATGGTTCAACTGAAGCTGGCCCCATAGCATTTGAATGCGTTAAAGGAAATTACCACATTCATCATGATTT
>DRIF01000118.1 GCA_011052825.1 Thermoplasmatales archaeon | reverse complement strand
TCAGGGACTCTATACAGTACTTGGTTAGAAGAACAAGGAGAATTGCTCGACTGTTGGCATGGCTGAGAGATACAATCTTTGGTTATGCTTTCTTCCATAACTATCTCAAACCTCACTGGAAGTTGAGCGAGAGATCAAGTAAGAATTGGATAAAAAACGGTGTGACACCAGCTATGAGTTGTGGTGTTGCAGAGGTTCAACATTCCCTCCACGAAGTTTTAACGTTTCATCAACTCTAAACTAGTGGGGTGCCATAAATTAAAAAATTCACTCGCAAAAAATTTATAGCAATATTAAAATCATATCATGAAGGAAATGGAAATAATAGAGATACTCAAAAAAGAATATCCATGGGTTAAGGGAACTGCATTAAATTACAGCAATCCCCTCGAACTTCTGATAGCGACAATGCTCTCTGCCCAAACAACTGATGATAGAGTCAATACTGTTACAAAAGATTTGTTTAAGAAATACAGAAATGCAGGGGATTATGCAAATGCAAATTTGGGGGAACTGCAGAATGATATAAAAAGCGTAAATTTTTACAGGAACAAAGCAAAGCACATAATAGAATGCTGTAAAATAATAGTAAATGAATATGAAGGAAAAGTTCCTGATTCAATGGAAGAGTTAATTAAACTCCCTGGGGTCAGCAGAAAAACTGCAAATGTTGTTTTATCTAATGCATTTAAAAAGGATGAGGGAATTGTTGTTGACACCCATGTAATGCGTTTGAGCCAGAGAATTGGTCTTACAAAAGAAAAAAAGAGAGAGAAGATTGAAGAAGATTTGATGAAAAAATTTCCAAAAAAATATTGGTTTGATTTGGCAAATCTGTTAATAATTCATGGAAGAAAAGTATGCAAGGCGAGAAATCCAATGTGTGAAAAATGCGTTTTGAAAAATATTTGTGAATATTATAAAAATAAAGGATATTAAAGGATGCCAGTCCTCACAATGCATATTATTTTGTCATCCTCTCTCAATTTCATATTTAAATCAGGTTTTATAATAAGTTTTTCATCTCTAACTATGGCAATAAGAAGGCCATGCTCATAATGCTTCAGTATAATGTCTTTTACATTCGTCCCTGAAAACTCTCTTGCTGGCATCTCCACAATATCATATCCTTCTCTGCCTGTAGAGACGTCTTCAAAAAATTTAACAACAAATTCTTCAAAAACAGATGATGCCAGAAATCTTCCCGCCAGTGCGTCAACAACCACAACTATGTCTGCGCCTGCAGACCTCGCCCTTCTTATATTTTCCATTGAGGAAATACTCACTATAATTTTTGCATCTGTTAAATTTCTCACTGCAAGTGTTGCCAGTATTGCATCGCTATCTTCTTTCAAGGCAATTATGACACCTCTTGCTTCCTCAATATTAGCTTTCAGCAAAACATCCTCTTTTTTTGGATTTCCCTTTATAAAATGAATTTCTCCTATCCTTGGATTAATATCTATATTTTCGTCAATGAGAGTGATTTCATATTTGTCTATCAGTTCTTCTATGGCTGATTCAGATGCATCATTATAGCCAAGTATAACAATATGGTTTTTTTGCTTGGATTTTTTCAATCCCCTTAAGCGTGCCTGCTGTTCTTCAACAATTATTCCTGCCACTGAACCAAATACAACTATTCCTATTAAAACTATTGGAAATACAATTATTTTCATTATTGGATGAGAGTGCGTCAAATCGCCATATCCTACTGTTGATAGGGTGACAACAATCCAGTAAAATGAATCAAGCCAGCTTGCCTTCTCAATATAATGAAAGGAAATCATTCCAGCAATGTAGCAAATGGAAAAAAGCATTATGGTTCTGAAGGTTGCGTTCAATATGAAATTATTCTTAATTTTCCTTAGCATAAAATAATATGCATAATTTTATTTATTATTTCCCATATTTAACCAAAATATGTCAGTTGAAGAAGAGATTAAAAAACTGGAGGAGGAAATAAAAAACACCCCTTATAACAAGGCGACAGAGCATCATATAGGAAAGTTAAAGGCAAAACTTGCTCGCCTGAGAGAGGAGATTAAAAAAAGCAAATCCCCAAAGGGACACGGCTTTTTTGTAAAAAAATCTGGAGATGCAAGCGTTGCAATAATAGGTCCTCCCTCTGTTGGAAAATCAACTCTGCTTAATAAACTGACAAATGCAGAAAGCAGAATTGGAGAATATGATTTCACAACAACACAGATTATACCTGGAATAATGGAATATGAAGGTTGCAAAATACAACTTCTTGATTTGCCAGGAATAATATACGGTGCTTCTCAGGGAAGAGGGAGAGGGAGGGAAATAATTGCGATGGCGAGGATGGTTGATTTGATATTAATAATGATTGATGTTTTTACTGTAAATGAGGTTGAGAAAATAAGAAAAGAATTGTGGGATGCAGGGATAAGAATAAACAGGAGGAAGCCAGATGTTGTTATAAGGAAGAAGGACAGAGGAGGAATAAATATTGAATTTGCAAAAAAATGCAGGTTGAGTTATGAAACAGCAAAAACAATAAGCTTGGAATATATGAGCAACGCAGATATTGTTATAAGAGATGATATTGGTATTGAAGAATTTATTGATGCAATTCTTGGAAATAGAGTTTATTTACCTGCCTTTCTGGTTGTAAACAAAATTGATATTAAGGAAGTCAATTTTTCAACAGATATGGATACTGTTTTTATTTCTGCAAAAAATGGATATAATATTGAAGAGTTAAAGAAGAAAATTTTTGAAAAACTTGAATTAATCAGAGTTTACATGAAACCAGAAGGAAAAAAAATAGAAGATAAGCCAATGGTTTTGAGGAGAAAAGCTACAATAAAAGATGTTTGCAAAAAATTACACAGAGATTTTGTAAAGAATTTCAGATACGCTGTTATAGAAGGACCTTCCGCAAGCTTTCCTAGGCAGAGAGTGGGGTTAAATCATGAGGTTAAAGATGGAGACGTAATAACAATTATCACTCACTGATTTTTTCCTTTCTTATCTCCTCAATCATTTCATATGCATATCTTAAGTGTGGTATTGTTATTGAACCCCCAACTATTAGTGCAACATCCATTGCTTCGTATAATTCCTCATTTGTGTAACCAAGTTCAATGCATCTGTCAAGATGATACAAAATGCAGTCATTACATCTAAGAACCATTGATGCAACCAATCCCATCAATTCCTTTGTTTTTGCAGATATTTTTCCTTCTTTATACACGCTTGTATCCAGAAAGAAAAATCTTTTTGTTTGTAAGCTACCTTCCTCCATAATTTTTTCATTCATTCTTTGCCTGTAATCCTTAAATTCTTTGTACCTCATGCAGTTAATCTTTTGCAACCTTTATATCTTTTATCTTTTCAGTATCTCCTATTTTTATGTTCAAAGTATCTCTGTATGTATAATGAATTGTTGTTTCATTGTCTATCTTTTTAGTATAGTTGACCACTATCTCATATTTTGATGGAGATAGATTTATACTGTAATTTCCGTTTTCATCAGAAACCGCCCTGCTGGAACGTGCATTTTCGTCTAATGCCTCAATTAAATTAAATTCAATGTCAACATCAGACAATGTCTCATTTTCATCCAATTTTCCATTTTTATTTTCGTCATACCAAACTCTTCCTTTAACATTAACCTTGGAAGGAGTTAAGGATATGTTATGCCATACTGTTCTGTTTGGCTCAACATCAACATTCACCCTCTTTGAGTCATAACCCTCTTTTATTGCACTAACTGCATAGGTTTTTGGAAGCAGTTTATCCATCCTGTAATTTCCATTGGAATCAGTTGAAACTGTCTCGTCTCCTATCTTAACCTGAGCTTTAATCCTTTTATCAACACTTGCATTGTATTTTCCATCACCGTCTTTATCCCAGTAAACCATTCCCCTTATTCCTCCTTTTTCAATATTCACCACTCCTATATCTCTTTTCCATGAAGAAATGCGGGTTGCCTCCTCTTCACTTATTGGCGAGAATTTTCCAGTTCCATTGAAAGTTATCTCCTTTAATAAAACTTCTCCAGAATAGAATGATAGCGTAATATTTCCAGCAGGCACGATTACACTGAATTTCCCATTTTCATCTGTTAACTGAACATCGTGGGGTATTTTTTCTATTGTTCTGTTCAAAATTTGATTTCCATATCTCATTTCTATTTTTTGTTTAAAATCATCTCTCACAACAACGCGTATATTGTCGAGAGGTTTTCCATCACTTTCAACAGTTCCATTTATCTGAGCGCCTTCATAAAATTTTGCAATAACAACAGCTGGCATCCCTATGCATAAACTCGCTCTTGCAAAATACAGGGTTCTATTCAAGTTTAAAGGGGAAAGATATTCAATAACAAAATGTTTTAGGTAGGCCGTTGGATTGTAATAGTAATTTCCCTCCCCTCCAATTGGATTGGTTGGATTATCTGTCCAGAATGGTATTAATCCGCTACGGGATAGATTGTCAAATAATTGGCGGGGAACATTTCCTAAGTAAACTCTATAAACCATGCTTTTATAAAAAGTATCCTTTCTTTCTACATATGGGTCAAATTTTCCATATAAATCTCTTATTTCGTCCTGTGTCATATCTTTTGTTATGTTTTTTATTTCATCAGGTGTGAACTTTTGCCCTGTTTTCTCTGATTTGTACCATAATTTATAATAATCGTCTTCAGTTGTTTCATATCCATAAACTCCCTTGTCTGCCAAGAATGTAAAAACATTGAAAATGTTTATATCATACCCTTCAACACCATAATATCTTATGCTGTATCCAGTTCTGTTTTGCATTTCCCTGTAAAATGAGATTATATCATCATCATTTAGTTCAAGTATTAAGGAGGTTGCATCATGATATCTTGCATGGTCTTCCCTAACTCTGTATCTCTCTCCTCCATATTTTTCTCCTATAATTTTGTTGTATGTTGTGTTGGCATATTCAGTTGGCTCTTCCCATATTTTTATTAAATCAGCACTTTTATTTCCCATATATTTAACGACAGTTTGTCTGACCCCTTCGCTCAATTTCCCTCCATTTTTGTTCATATCTCCTTCAGCCAATCTTGTGATTAAAACTGTTATTGCCTCCAGCTCATCTAATGAAGTATGAAAGTTTGCAGCAGTGGGTATACCTTCCTGAAAGTTATCTGCAACTGTTGGGTTATTTGCAACAGCAACACAGTAAAATCCATAGTCCCACCATGATATAAAAGCTGGTTTTTCTGTATCATTTATACCTCCATTTTCCTCTCTCAACCATTTGAAAGCATCCTGCCAGTATTCCTCTGTATTAACTGATAATCCAAAAGCACCAAGTTTATTTGTATTGAATTTCCCTTTCATATCTGATGGGATTGATGCATCAAAAGCAAGCCATCCATTTGGAAATACAACAAATAGAGCAATAATTATTGCTCCTGCAACGTGTCTTGTTCTTATTGCCTTCTTTATCCCATACCAACCCCCACCAACTCCCTTCAATGTTTTTATCATTGACGAAAAATCTATCTTGCTTATGGCAAGCCATATTATTGAAGCAGAAAGTATGGCCATTATGGGGACGAGGTCATTTAAGAAACGTCCAGCAACAGAAACAAGCCATGTTTCAACTCCAAACCATGTCAGCATAACCATATATTCCTTTTTAAATCCCTTCTTATAATATTTATGAAGCAGGAATAGAAAGCCGAGCCATCCAAGCAAATAGATGGCTGGGCCAAATGACATTACAGTTCTGCTGAAATCAAAAGTTGATGCCTCTGCAATTGTAAGAGAAACTTTTTTTCCATATATTCCTGTGCCATATATGATGTTTGCAATGTTAACAAAAGGTTTCATGAGGGCATTTGTGCTGTTTCTCACCAGATAAAGGAAAACTAGGAAAATACCTCCTACTCCAAATAAAGCTGGCAGAGATATGAGCCATGGTATATTCTTTTTTCCTATGTATAAATATATTAAGCCAAAAATTAGTACTGCAACTGGTATTGCAAGCTGGATTGGAAAAGAGAATCCTTGCTTTATAAATAAAATTGGTGAGGAAATTATATAGCCAGTGAACAATGCAATTAAAACATTTCTTAAAATGCGTATATTTATTTTTTTTGTAAAAATATCAACTATCATCTGAACAACAGCAAATACAGCTACAACAGCATATATATACTGCGAGGATACCCAAGTCATTGTAATTGCAGAAATTGAAATGCCTGCAAAACCTGCAAAAATCATTGATTTCTTCTCATTTTTCTCTCTTAAACTCATCATCAGAAACATCAGGGTTAGAGAAGTTAAAAGAAGAATAAATGAATCATGGTCAAATAGAGAATAGGAAGAACCGTGTCCAGAAGCAAGATGAATTGGAATCAGTGGAATAAGCCATGATGCAATTATTCCAACTTTCCTGTTGAAAAGCATTTTTGCAATAAAATATACAGGAATGACAAGCAAAGCTCCATAAAAAGCAGGCAGGAACTGCATTGCATACCCTAAAGCATCTGTGCCATCCATAAAAATTGACATGAATTTTCCTAAACCAATTGCAAGCATATTGAACAAAGGAGGTCTTCCTCCACTTCCTCCCAGGGGATAGTTCAGCAGTGGGTCGAGTCCGCCATATTTTCCTCCCATATATGGATATTTTCCTGTTTCAACTGTTTTTTCAATCAGACGCATGTTGTAGTATGGGTCTGGACCAGCGAGGTAAAATTTATCTTCGAGTTCACTACCTTCTTCATTTATTGCAGTGCCAGATGTAAAATTGAAGAAGGTGTTCAGAAACAATACCATCAGCAGTGCAGATCCAATAAACAATGCATCTATCTTCTTCATTTTAATCAGGATTGGATAATGGTTGATGAATAAATATTTTGTGGTTATGCCAAAAATTTGAAATTATTTCATAATCGACTATTTTATTTTGAATCAAGCCAGAAAAAAAAAATAGTAACACTTAAATAGTAGAATGTAATTATTATATTGCTATCGTTTTGATAGCAAAGTTGGAGGTCTCTACCCCCTAAGGTGATCTTTTTGATCACCTTCTTCTCCAACTTTATAAAAAATCTTCTATTTTTTCAGCGTTGTCCGAAAAATAAATTTAGATATTTTTATTCTACATAATGGATGGGATGCAATAAGGATAAGAAAGTAGACAGAAAATTCAAAACCAATTGGAAGATATACAATCTTGCTATGAAAAATGAGGATGAATGGTTCATTCAAAACGCAAAGAAAATCATTGACAGGATGCCTGAACCATGGGAAATTTCCAAAAGAGGTAGACCTCCACATCCTCCAAAGTCATTGGTTCTGGCATTATTACTTAAATCAAAACATCAGAAAACTTATCG
>DRIF01000117.1 GCA_011052825.1 Thermoplasmatales archaeon | reverse complement strand
GGATGCATTTGTAGGCGTTGATTTAAACCATCCAAGCATGTTCCATCCAGTGTATAAAGAAACAGTAACGTTTTCTATGCTTGAGCCGGTGATGGTAAATGCGCTTTTCTCACTCACTCCTATTAAATATCCACGTCCATTTTCGATTTCAAAATCATAAGGTGAGCCTGGAACATAAACTATAAAATTCTGCAAGCTTGCATTCCATCCCAAAATTATTTGACAGTAGGGTATTATAGAAAATAGAGAAGAAGCATTATGGTTATTCTCGTATGGAAGTGTTATAAAATTCCATCCTTTTTGAAGAATGAAATTATTTAAGGTTATATTTGCAAATTCACCTATTTCAGGAATTTCAAGCGATGCACTTCCATACCATTTTCCATATTCATTTTCATCTTCAGCAATTACTGTTATTGGAGTACCAACTGCCCATCTTGGCCCGTTAAATCCTCCAAGATTTACTGAATAAAATCCATACGAATCTGTTGTTATGTTCAGAGCTTCCTCACTGCATTCATTTATTATTGTCACATTTACCCCTACAGCTGGAAAGCTCTCATTACCATACCAGCAATATCCATAGACAAAATGAAATATCTGTACAGTTGTTCCAAAACTCCATATTGAAGAATTAACCATAAACTCGCCATCATATGCAACTGCATACCATTCATAGTAAGCATCTTCATTCAAAGAAGGAAATACTTCTGCATCTTCTCCACTTGGCACATCTTCTGCCACATCAATTAATGTTCCATTTGCCCAGTAAAAATAAACATCCATCGTATCATTATCCGGGTCATAAACTGTGCATCTCAAACTTGAGTTTACTGAAACATTCATCATCCCATCTGGATATGGATTGGAAGGCAGAGCGGGAGGATGGTTCATTTCAAATACAATTTGTTTTGTAATGTCATCAGTTAAGTTTGTGGAATCTCTAACAGTAAGAGTTACATTGTATATGCCATATTCTGAATACTCATGACTTGGGTTCTGTTCATAGTTTGTGTTTCCGTCTCCAAAATTCCATGTCCAGTTTATAATATCACTGTCATTATCGATGGATAGATCAGTAAAATTAACTATTAAATTAAAAATTATATAACCAAAATTAGCTACTGGGGCATCAGGAATATTACTCACATTTATATAAACTGTTGCGGTATCTGTTGAATTTCCATCTGTTATTGTATAGTTAAATAAATCTGTTCCATAATAATTTTCACCAGGAGTGTAGTAAACAAAGCTTCCATCATGATAAGCTATTCCATGCAAAGGCATGGAGATAGATGTTATAGCTAACATATCACCATCAACATCATAATCGTTTGCCATAACATCTATTGAATTGTTCGATGAATCTTCATAAACTGTTGCATAATCATTCAATGCAACTGGAATATCATTTACTGGCAGAATTGTTATAAAAACAGTGGCAATGTTCGATGTTTCTCCTTCATTGTCTTTTATGGTATAATTAAATTCGTCGCCACCATTATAATTTGTATCTGGAGTATATTTAACAGTTCCGTTTGAAAAAGATTGTAATGAACCATGCGAGGGTAGTGCGAGTATTAAAATGCTGGACAGGTTAATTAAACCATCTATATCATAATCATTCTGAGTTACATTAATAAAAATGGAATCATCTTCATAAACTGTTGCATAATCATTTAATGCAACTGGAATATCATTTACGCTATTTATTGTAATATTCACCAGTGCTTCATTGCTCCACACTCCTTCATTATCTTTTACTTTATATTTGAAGGAATCATACCCATAATAATTTGCATCTGGCTCATATGTTACTGTTCCGTTTGCATTTACTGTAACATTTCCATGAGAAGGATTTAGTGTTATATTCACACTGCTTTCATTAATGCTTCCATCCACATCATAATCATTTGATAGAATATTTATTAAAACTGAAATATCTTCATCTGTTGTTGCTGTATCATTTAATGCAAAGGGCATATCATTTACCGGCTGTATTGTTATAAAAACAGTTGCATTGTCTGTTGCACTGTCTGAATCAATTACTTCATAAATGAAAGAATCCGAGCCGTAATAATTTGCATCTGGCTCATATGTTACTGTTCCATTTGCATTTACTGTAACATTTCCATGTAACGGCATAGAAATTATTGAATTTAAACTTGGTATCCCATCTTCCACATCGCTATCATTAGCCAGAACATTTATGATGACAGAGTTATCTTCATACATGTTTGCATAATCATTATTTGCAACTGGCTCATCATTTACTGAATTTATGGTTATATAAACTGTAGCGATGTTTGAATCAAGGCTTCCATCATTTGCAACATAGGTAAAGAAGTCTGAACCAAAGAAATTTGAATCTGGGACATAAACAAAAGAACCATTTGAATTTAAGGTAAGCGATCCGTGGGTTGCATCGTTTACCATAAAAGATTGCAATGTGTCGCCGTCTGCATCGCTATCATTAGCAAGCACTCCAGGAGCAGATATAGTCAAGACAACATCTTCATCAGTTGTATAATAATCATCATTTGCAACTGGAGGATAATTTGTAATTATAACCAGAGGCAACCAATCTCCGCCATTTTGAATATCTCCAGAGTTATTATATGGCAACATAGTATCTCCTATACCATCTCCATCTGTATCAGTGCCAGCATAATCACTCCAGAAATTTCCACCTATGTATTGCCCTCCAATTATATTTGTTCCGTTCGTCTTTGATATGTTCCATATATTGTTTCCATTATCCCATGCATTATTTGAATTGTTGAAATAGTTGTTATAGATCGTATTGTTATTTGAATTTGTTATATATATTCCATATCCAGCATTATTTACTATATAATTTCTGGTGAAGGTACAGTTATTGACCAATGAAACAAAAATACCATCTTCATTGTTACCGCTAACATTATTTTCTATTATATTATTTCCATTTGAAGTTTCTACAAGTATCCCGTCATAGGTATTGTTCCATACTGTATTTGAATATATAAAATTCAGATTGCTTGAATTTGATATTAATATTCCGCAGTCCATATTTTCATATGCATTATTGTAGGAGACATTGTTATATGAGCTTGAGGGCTCAAGAATTATTCCGCTCTCTCCATTCTCAAAAGCAATATTGTTTCTGATAATGCAATAGTTGGAATACATTAAAAGTATACCTTCTCCATTCATACCTATTCCATTCCAGTAAACAGTGTTTCCAACTATATGGTTATAGTCAGAATATTCCAGAAGAATACCATCATATGTATTGTTGTGTATTATGCAATTAATTATTTTATTATTATCTGAATTGTTAAGCAATATTCCAACGTCTCCATTTCCAATTATTATTGATTCAGAGATGGTGCAGTTGCTTACATTCTCCATGTATATTCCTTCTTCTCCTCCATTTCTGATTGTGAATTTGCTTATATTTATCCCATTTGCTAATATATAAACAGCATCTCCACTTCCATTTCCATGAACTGCTGTTGTATTTTTATTTTCCCCAATCAAATTAACTGTTTTATTAACAACTAAATTTTCATAATATGTGCCATTGTAAACAAACACTGTTCCATTTTCTCTGCAAGCATCTATTCCATCCTGTATTTTATCGAAATGGTCATATTGCCAGCCAGGTGTGGAAGCATTAAACTCATCATCTACATAAACATAATCTGGAATTGCATCTTTTATTGATATTTCAGGGTCTCCAAAAAGATTTAATTCATAATAACACCATCTCATACAGCTCTCGTCAATTCTCCACAGGTTATCTTCCTTTGAATCCTGGTTGGCTTTCCCAATTTGTTTCACCCCTTCCCCAAATATAGCGTCCCAGAACTCGCGGTCATAACACTGTGAGGGACCATCAGTACTATATGAGACACCCCATCCATATCTTGCATTCATGATAACAGCAAAGGCACCATTTGGAGTGCAAACAAAATGTTCTGCTATGCAGTCATTTGCATCAAATGCACCAGCATAACATCCCTGAGAATAAACAAAGAAATATTTATCATTTGTAAAAGAATCAACACCTGATGTAGACATTTTTAAATTATAATACGTATTTGCGTGTCCGAGATGATTTATTAAATGAACAGAATTGCTATCAATTCTATCAATCAAATCCTGTTTTTTCCATCCATTGCAACCAGTATATTGCCTAATCCAGTATATCCAGTTGCTACCATTATAAATGTGAATGCCTACATAGTCATCATAGGAGCCACTGCGATATTCAACTACATACCAGTTATAAAAGTTAAGGATTACATTCGTTTTCCCACTCATGTTTAAAGAAGGTGAAACTAGCCATTGATAGCTTCCAATTTCATATGTGTTATCCAAATCTGTTGCCCAGCATTTTGTACCAGAATGTGGAGTCCCTCCATAAACTGGATTTGTGTTTGATGGAACTCCATTCTCCCACTCATCACTTCCATAAATAGCCCAGTGCGTCCAATTTCCTGTCCCTCCAGTTCTATTTCCATCCATGTCATCAAAAAATATCTGCTCTCCATCTGCAATTACCTCAACATCATCTATATAAAAGCCAGCTTTTGTCGTGCTATCATTATCTGCCTTGAGTACAAAAGCTATTTTAACATTTGAAAGACCTGAAACATATGAAGAAATGTCAATACTCGTTTTTTTCATTATGCCTGATTTATCATAAAGTGTTGAAATGTTGTAGATGTTTCCTGGAATTCCTTTTGTATAATATCCATTTGCATTAGATTCATTAATCATTTCATCCTTATAATTCCCTCCCCAATCTCCAATCCCACCAAATCCAAGATATTCTCCACTCATTATAACATTTTTTAGATATTTATCTGAAGAGTTTTCATAGGAAAGAGTTTTCATAACAAAATTTGATAATTCTGAAAATGAATCAATAGGTGCTCTTCCGACATACACTTCAGCAATCAAGTCAACATCTCCACCATTTCCATCTGTTGGTTCCCCCCATCTTGTGTCTTCATCCGAATTGAAATTTCCGTCGAGACATGCATAATATATATCAGATGGCATATTCGTTGTATAACCTCCTGTCCATGATTCAACCCATAGATCTCTTGCAGGAACTATATTGCTACCTGAATCATCTGCATCTCCACCAAGCAGAATATAATCTGTTCCCCAGTTTAAATAAGCATCTCTGATAAAATTTCTTATTTTTGCCTGTGTGTCATTAAACATTGGAGTGGAGTTCCAGTAGCTGGTTTCATTTACTATTTCCTCAACAGTTACTATGGTTGCATTAATTCCTTTTTCAATTTTGCTGTTAATTAAATCATAAAATGAATTGTTTCCAGTATATCCTGCCATTTGTTGATTGGTTATGATCACATATTCATAGTTTTCACTTGAATTGCAAATCCCTCTTCCATGTGGAACAAAATTTGTATAGGTTAGGGTTAATTCAGGATTAATCACCATTTTTTTAACCATATTTTCATCTTTTGGAAGATTTCTGAATAGCTCATTTATTTTTGGTTTTTCTTCTGTTTTTATGCAGATTTTTATTTTTGGATAATAATATATTTCTCCACTTTCTGGAATATATTGAACTGGATTTATTTTTAAAACAAATATTTCATATCCTCTGAATGCATATGTTCCAATCTCAGAATATAGAGAACCAGGAAAAATATCTGTTGAATTATAATCAAATATTTCATCTATTCTATTTCCACCAGAAAGAGGATAAGGATATCTCGCTGTTTCTATTTTATATCCGCTTCCAATCAATACTTTATCCTCAAAGAAAACGCTCATTGACTTTACCCTGTGTTTCTGCGGCAATAAAACTTTTACAGGTTTAAAAGGAAGGCATGGTTTTCCTGCATCATTTGAATTTGGTAAACCGTCAATAATAATTCTATCATATGTTTCATCTTCAATCTGCAATTTCTTTATTTTTGGTTCAGTAAAAGAAAAATTTAATATTATTTCTTTTTCTTCTGCTTTAGCGTCAAATAGAATATTCACTGAAATAATTAAAAGTACGCATATAATGGGCAACGTTTTTCTTTTTTTCATACAAAAAAAATCTCCTTCATAATTTAAATTTTCTGGATTATTCACGAGTTGTAGTATACAACATTTTCTTAAAATTTTATCTTATCTTTAATACCAATCTAAAAGGGCAAAAATATCTTTATATACACCGTATATACCAGTATGGTATATGCAATATTTAAAATAAGTAAAGAAAATGAGGGCATTATAGATGAAATCAAAAAAGATGACCTAGTGAGTAGACAGAGTATATGGAATAGAAGTTCAGCGTCTCTTGGAATTGAAGGAGATTTTATCTTCCTAAAAATTGAGGGAGAAGAGAAGGCAATAGAGAAGGCAAAAGAAATTTTGAGAGATAAAGCAGATTTGCTGGAAGGAAAAGAAAAAGAAGACATAAATGAGAAGTTTGTCGCAGACGATGAAAAGGCGAGCGAGGGAATGGGATTTATTTTTGGCTAATTACATTTCTTCCAGAGCCTCTATACCAAGTATATAAAGGCTATTTCGTAATACCTGGCGGGTAGCATTTACAAGCGCAATCCTATTCTTTTCCTCTTTACTTCCAATTACCCTACAATCCCTGTAAAAAGCATTGAACTTTGATGCAACCTCATAGGCATATTCTGCAATAATTGATGGATTTCTATTTTCCATTCCTTCCTTCACCACCTCAGGAAACAGAGCAATTGTTTTTATCAATCTAATTTCACTTTCATGTTTGTATTCTTCTTCATAATCTCCAGAACATTTTGACTTTTTGAGTATGGAACAGCATCTTGCATGAGAATATTGAATGAAGGGAGCAGATTGTCCTTCAAAATTGAGAGCGTCTTCCCATCTGAAAACAATTGGTTTTTCAGCTCTTACTTTTATAATATTGTATCTTATTGCACCTATAGCAACCCTTTTTGCTATATATTCAACTTTTTCTTTCCCAATCTCTCTCTTTCTAACTTCTTTCTTCGCTCTTTCAATGGCTTCATCTATTAAATCATCCAAGTAAACGACTCTTCCCCTTCTGGTGGACATTTTTCCCTCTGGAAGAGAAACAAATGAATAAAATATAACCTCAGGAATTTTTTTGTTTAACAATTTCAGGGCAATTTCAACAAATTTCGACTCAAGTTTATGGTCTTCTCCAAGAACATTTATCATTTTATCTGCCTGCCTTCCCTTCCATATGTGGTATGCTATGTCTCTCGTCGCATATAAAGATGTTCCATCGCTTCTTGTAAGATAAAATTTTTTATCTCTTCCATGAATCCCAAATGACTCAAGGTCAATATATATTGCCTTTCCCTCTCTTCCCGCATAAGGAGATTTTTCTATCTTTCTTATAACTTCTTCAGTACTTCCGTCTAGAACAAACTTTGATTCTTTCACAAATTCATCTATATTTATATTCAAATTTCTTAAGCTCTCAACTATTCCCTCCAGAACTTTGGTGTATACTTTTTCAATTTCTTTTAGTGTTTCCCTATCTCCTTTTTCACATCTATCAATAATCTCTCCTATTTCTTTTTTAACTTTTTCATCTTTTTCCATTAAATTAACTGCTTTTTGGTAAAAATTAACATAGAAATGATCTGGTTTTTTGCTTTCTGGAGAAATACTCAAATTTTTAACTCCCCAGAAAAGAGTTGCAACCTGTTTTCCTATGTCATCAACATAATATTGTGTTCTTACTTCATATCCACCAAATCTAAAAAGACGTGCAACTGTATCTCCTATTATAGGATTTCTTGCTCTCCCAATATGCAATGGACCATTGGGATTTGCAGAGGTGTGTTCAACAATAATTTTTACATTTTTTGATTCAAGTTTTCCAAAATCGTCTCCCATCTCATTTATTTGTTTAATAATTATTTTTGCCATCTTTTTATGATTAATAAAAAAATTTACATAACCTTTCAATGCCTCAACCTTTTCTATCCATTCTCCCTCAATTTTGCCTGCTATTTCTTCTGCTATTTTTATAGGATTTTTTTTGATTTTTTTGGCAATTGAAAAGCATGGAAAAGCTAAATCTGCTATTTCCTTTGGTTTTTCCAGCTTTATTTCTTCTTCTATTCCATATTCTCTTATTATATCTGATAACTTCTGCATTACTTCTTTCCTGAACTTTTCAAATGGATATTTCATGGATTCCATGGATTGAATGCTGGGTCTCCATATAAATTAAATTCATGGAGACAATGATATTTCTTATCCAGATATTTTCCATATTCAAATCTTGGAGATATTAATTTATATATTTCTCTGTCTATAAGGAAACAACCTGTCGATATGAGGGGAGGAGTCCATAGAAAAGTAGAGTTTGCATCTTTTTGCAAATATTTATTTTTTGCATTTCTTAAGGCCATTCCAGTTGTGCTATCATTATTTATTAAATCGAGTATAAAGTCCTCTGCAATAACAGCCCCAAAATGAGGATGTGGATATTCTCCTTTGGTTTTTAAATTAATTGTTGCATTTATGAGACCCCACGCTCCAAATCCCTCAAATATCAATCCTGGTTCTAAATAACCAGGGTCAGCAGTGACCCTGCTTGCAGCAATGAAGGTATTCACTCCAGAATGCAGATATGCTTGGCTTAAGCAATTTTCAGGTGACAATCCATCTGTTCTGCCAACTATACAACTCTCTATATAAACAACACTTGGACCAAATTCCATGTTATAAACGTTTCTCACATCGTATGTTCCTTTACTACTCAAACCACTTCCCATTGGATAAAATCGAGATATAGTTGTGAAAGGTGGAAATCCGCGAGCATCAAGCAAAATATCACCTGACTCATATAAATAATAGAAGCCATGGTTGAATGTAAATATTATGTTGCTTTCCTGCTGGTATTTCCCTCCTTTCACATTTTCTCCACTGATTTTTTCATAAAAGTGTGGAAATAAAAAGTATCTTCTTCCATATTGGGCGAGATTTTCAAAACCTTCTCTCTGCGATGAAACAAGATGTGTTCTTTTAACATTATATCCCCCTTCTGTCAAATCATTACACAGTCGCAAGTTAATGAAGAAACTTTCACCGCTTGGCCACTTAGTTGGTTCATTACTTCCAAGAAGAAGATTTGAAATTGTTGTGAGGAGGGGAATCCACTGGAATTCAAGACCACATCCTGTTTGAACAGTTGCATTCTGCTTCCATTCTCCCAGCTTTTTTATTATTTCATTATAAAATATTGTTCTTGCTATCAAGGCGGAGCAATCCTCAGCATCATATCCAGTTATTCTTCCAACAGCATTTTCCTGAAATGGATAGTATGTGAAGGTATCATTCTCCGTATCTTGTGGATCTGGGTCTACGTCTCCATATATAAAATCTCCGGGAACGCCCCAACCCATAATATACCCATCATCAGGATTTTTATAATAATACATTGGTATCATTGTTGTATCTGCTAGAATAGCAATATTCAATGGATTTTCTCTGTAATACTCCCATAAATTATACTCATCGTATGGCAAATCAGAAATTTTAGAAAGAATTTCATTTAATTCCTGATGTATCTTCCATACATGTTCGTTGCATTCTTTTCTCAAAGCTGGATTATCTCCTGGCTGGCTCATTCCATGACTGCCTGCATATGCAAATTCAGATTTTGATAAAATCAATCCTTTATGGAAGGCAGAGAGATAGCCAGATAGCGATGACAGGCATTCCATTAAGGGGTCAAGAGGCATGTCAATTTCTTCTATCTCTATATTTAACCTGTATCTTCCTTCAACATTAGCAAACCACCTGCCTATTATAGTTGCAGAGTATATGCCTGGCTCATCTGATATTATAAATTCATAGTGAACTCTGTCCTCAATAATGTCTCCATTTTCATCATATACTGGAATTCCCGCCCCTGTTGCTGTATAAACATAAGGATTCCCATCTGGACTCATTACCATAAAAAATATTCCGTCTCCGAGTTCCAAAACATTTTCAGAGTCAAGATTTATCAAATCCACTTTAACTCTTGCATGTTTGTAAGGGGGAATCTCAAATTCATGAGTATTTGTAAATTTTTGGGTTAATACTGCATGAAATGATTGAGCGGGAAGTATGGCAACCGAACTGGCAGTTCCCTCAAATTCATATTCTGTTGTTTCTATTACACTTGGCTTAACTATGTCCATTGGATTTGACATTAAAATATAATCAATTTTTCCAAATTTCTGTTTCAAAAAATAAATCATGTAGTCAACTATTTCATCAATTGTCCTAAACTTAACAACAGTTCCATATCCTTCTATATCTCCACAAACATATGTTTTTTTAACTTTCAGAGATTGTAAAACTGAAATAATTTCTCCTATTTCATCTGCAACAAAAATAGGTATTCCTTTATAACAGGCAAGATTTGATAGAGATACTCCAAGTTCATAACCCTCAAAATCATTTTTTATTATTATTGCCTCATCGCTTCTTTCCCACACTTCAAGGGCAATTTGACTGCTAACATCTGCAACATTTCCACTTTCTATAACAATTGCATCACTTAAATCATAAATTTCTTCAAATCTTTTTATTGAAGAAGATGGATTTGAAATATTTTTTATTAAAAGAGGTTCAACATGCATTTCATTATCATAAAATAGCGCAACAGGAGTTGCTATCAATGCATAAAAAGGATTTTCTTTGCTTGCTATAACAGGAATTGCATCTCTCCTTTCAACACCGCATTCTGTTTTAATTGTATCTGCATTATTTGTAAATTTGCTTTCATTTATTACTACAGGCAATAAAATAAATGCTATTAATATAACAATAAATTTTTTTATTTTCATGGAAGATATATGCACAAACGAAATTTAATAATTTTTGTTGACAATCAAGCAATTCTCTCATTGCAGTAGTCTCTTCTTAGGCAATTTTTGCATTTTTTTGGATTGTAATGATTTCTGTGAGCCTCTCCTCTTTTTATATCCTCTATAATACTCTCCCTCATTTTCAAAATCCTGTTTTTCCATCTCTTTTCATATGGAATCTTAAATTCAGAATTTTTGTATTTCAAAATGCCATAGGGAGGTGCTTTTCCATATTTATCCTCAATTAACATGCAGTATGCAGTAATCTGTATAACATGAGGATATTTTGGAGAGGTAAAATCTGCGGATTTTTCTTCTACAGGAATATAATCATCATCTATTTTCAATACATAATCTGGTTTCCCTTTTATTCCATATTTTTCTGAAATAATTTCTTCTCCTTCCCTGTTTGCCCCTATGTATTCTATTTCTCCCTTTAAAGGCATATATTTTATTTTCTTCTCAGCTATTATATCAGAGATATACACCACTCTGTAGAATAAAATATTTGCGATAGCAACCCATATAAGAGCCAGTATTTCTGCAAATCTTCCTATATCCTCATTTGCAGGGTAGTTAAAAATTATTGCAAAAAAAGCAATTATAATTGCCCCTATGGAAGAAATTAAAAGCAACCTTTCATACTTTGGTTTTAGAAAAGAAGACACTTTATTTATTCTATACAGGAAAAAGGAGGAGTTCAAAAGCCACAAAAGAGCCATTATTATAAAAAAATACGTCCAGAATTTTTCAAGTCCACTGTATAAAAAAGCAATTCCAGTAATGGCAACAAGCGAGCTGGAAACAGAAAGAAAAAGGATATACTTCTCATAAATTCTTGTTTTTGTTTCTTTTTCTTTTATTTCCTTTAATTCTTCTTCCACATTTCTATGAAATTCTATGCCTTCTGAATAAACTTTTTTATGTTCTTTGCTCAGCCACCATGAAAGAGGGCAGTATGAGTATTTTTCCAAATCTCCAGCTGAAACAAACATTAATATATAATCAAATTTTCTTTAAAAAATGTTTTATGAATTTTTTAAAATTAGTTTTATGTAAAATAGATTGTAATTTTACCATAAAGCATTTCTATTGCCTTTTATCTTATATGTAATGAAGGAGTGGGATATTATTGCAGAAAGCTTTGATTCGACTCGAAAATATCCATGGAATGAATGCTTGGAATTTATTGATGATAACAATGGAAATGGAATAGACATAGGATGTGGAAATGGAAGACATCTAATTTATATGGCAGAAAGGTGTGAAATTGCTGTGGGACTGGATTTTTCAATGAAAATGATTGAAGTCGCAAAAAGAAAAATAGAAGAGATGGACAATGTAGTGCTGGTGTGCGGGGATGCCTGCGCCCTTCCATTCAGAGAGAATTTTTTTGATTTTGCTGTTTTTGTTGCCTCTCTTCATAACATAAAAGGAAGGGAAAACAGAATTAAAGCGTTGAGAGAATTGAGGAGGGTGCTGAAGAAGAAAGGAAGAGCCATAATTTCTGTATGGGCAAAATGGCAGGATAAATGGAAAGGATATTTTTTGAAAAACTTTTTTTATTTTTTGTATGGAAGAGAGCATGGAGACATATACATCCCATGGAAAAAAGATGGTTTAAATGTGAAAAGATTCTATCATTTATATAGTGTAAGAGAATTTAGAAAAGATATAGAAAATGCAGGGTTAAAAATAGAGAAATTCTGGAGCGTTAAGAAGGCATCTATAAAAAATCCAGATAATCACTTTGCAATAGTTGTTAAGGATTGATAAATTAAATTTATAAAGGAGGAGAGTATTAACATACAATGGCTATAATGTTGGTTGTTGAAGATGAGGAACCTATTCAGGAATTAATAAAGGAATATCTTTCTCCTTTAAAAATAGAGATTCATCAAGCTTTTAGCGGAGAAGAAGGAGTGGAAAAATACAGGGAGTTAATCAAAAAAGGAAAAAGACCAGATATAGTAATAATGGATTTAAAACTACCTGGAATAGATGGAGTTGAGGCAACAAAAAAAATAATGGCAATGGATCCAGAAGCAAATGTTTATGGCTTCACTGCATATTTTGGAACTGAATGGGCAAAAGAATTGGAGAGAGCAGGAGCAAAGGGTGTAATTGCACGTCCTGTTGGATTTAATGGTTTCAGAGAGATAGTAGAAGAAATACTTTATGGAACTAGTGAGTGAACCATAACTCGTCGGGTATGTCTTGGTATATTTCTGCAGCGTCCTTCTTTTTCTCTTCCCTTTCCTTTTTTCTTATTCTTCCAGTTTTCTTATATTTAAGAATCACTTCTTTATTTAAACACCAGTAGTGAGTTCTCCAGCTTCTTCCATCATATATTGTTGTTTCTTCTCTCTCTGTTAAAAGCATTCCCTCCTCTTCCAAAATGTAAAATAGCTGTCTGTCCTCTGGTTCAAGTATATTGTCTATTATTCTATCCTCAAATCCAAACAAATCCATAACAAAATTTGCATCTTTCATGGCAGATTCAATATCTATTTCAACTCTTGATGCCATGGCATTTGCCAAATCTTCCAGTTTGACAATCATAAATTATATTTTCCAAAAACGCCTATATAAACCTTTCTATCATGTGATATTCCTCAAAATTTTATTAGGCTTTCTAACCTGTTACATCCGAGCTCCAGAGCTATGTCAGCTTTCATAGCTCTCGTTTCATCCCCTCTGACAAAATTGTAAATTATTCTCCTCAAGCTAAGAAAAGCATCTGCAGATTCAAATGATTTAAAGCCACGCATTATCTTGTAGCGTTGCTTTACATCCTCGTTATACCTCTCTATTGGATTGTTATTATGTTCTAAGCCATATTTCTTGCACGCTATTGGAACACCATGAATAAGCTTGCATACTTTTGAAAATACTTATTGAAAGCATTTTTGTAGTGCTCTCTTTTATCACTAACAAAAGTAATTCTTCTATCTATTCCTGCCTTCTTATATTTCTCATATCTTTCTAAGCATTGATCATATATTCTTTCTTTTAAATCTCCAAAGAATTCTCTAAATGCAGACAGAGAAATACTATCTGAGAGTAAATGTCCTAAGTTATATCCTGTTTTTCCATCCACAGCGTTTATGTCATAAATCTTCTTTCCCTTTTCTTTCAATACAACTTCATCCATGTGTATTCTACCTT
>DRIF01000116.1 GCA_011052825.1 Thermoplasmatales archaeon | reverse complement strand
GGTGATTTTTCCACTATTTCTTTACATCTTTTACATCCATTTTCGGGATATCTATTTTTGATCGAAAGAAAAAGAAGAGTTTGAAGTATCTCATTATCATTATATGTTGAATTATGCTTTTCATGGAAATCGATTTTCCCTTCTATAAAACCAAAGGAAAATCTATTTATTTTCCTGAAGAATTTATTATTGGTCTTGGGCATCATAATCCCATCCCTCTTTGAGATGATGATATGGCCCAAGACTATTTATTTTTCTAAATTTTTTACTTTCGGAGATACTGGCCCCTGCCAAAACACTCTTCTTAAAACCCTTTTTATCTATAAATATTCCTACTGGAATTGCACTTATTACAAAGACTAATGGCCATATCATGGAAAGTAGAGAAACATCGAATGCATTCACACCAAATTCATCTGAAAATTCTGAAGATATTGGAGCAAAAGTCAACCAGAGCAATTGAGAAATTAATGCAACGAACATAAAAACAGCAAGTACAACCCACCTGTAGGAAGTGAATGTTTCGTTTTTTAAACTCTTCATTTTTATCTCCAGAGAATAAATAAAAGCTCTGGGTTTAAAAATTATATTATAATTAAGATTTAATAAAATAAAAATTTTTCAAAAGTTTAAATTTCAAAAATTCATTATAGGGTAATGAAAAAGGAGAACATAATATGCACTGAACCAACATCAGATTGCATACAACTAAAAATGAGAAGATATAAACCAAGAGGCGGAGATATAGCAGAATTTCCTGTTATTTTGTGCCATGGTGTACTGTCCAATAAGCATAGCTTAGATTTTGGAGATAAACATTCTCCAAAACTCAGAGGATTGTGGAAAAAATACAGTTTGGCTTCATATCTTTATGAAGGAGGGAAGGATAAGGATTTAAAATTTGATGTGTGGGTTCCAGAACTGCGGGGAAAAAGAAGTTTCAAAGATTTTAAATGCAATAAATATCCAGATACGCCAGCCAAATACAACTGGTGCATAGACCACTACATTGATTATGATGTTCCAGTTATTGTAAATAGAGTGATGGCTGAATATGATTATTCTACCAAAGTTTTCTGGGTAGGAATGAGTATGGGGGGAATGCTAGCATATGCATATGGTGAGACACAGCATGGCTTCAAAAATTTAAAGGGGGTTGTAACAATAGGTTCACCTGTAGCATTTGAATACAATAAAGGATGGTTGCCTGAAGTTATATTAATTCTTGCTCCGCGAAAAATAAGCAATAAATTTAATTTTAAAGAATTTCTGGAGAGACACCCGCTTATTAAAGAAGAGATGCTCAAAAACAGTGTAAATCCTGATAACGTTGATAAAAAAGTTATTGAGAAATTTATTGAGCTTGGATTTGACAACTATATTTCCTCTAAAATTTTAAATCATTTTGCAGTATTTTTCAGGCACAACAATTTCTGCAGATATCCAAGATATCCATGGATATACGATTTTTTAGATAGAATACCTTTATTAAAAAAGAGTATAACTCCATATAGCTACAAAGAGAACCTCTACAAATTTAAAACTCCTCTGCTGGCGATTGCAGGCGGAGCAGATAAAGAAGCTCCTCCTGAAGAGGTGAAATATGCTGTTGCGCATGTGAGAAGTAAAGATGTCAAATACTGTGAGTTTTCAAAAGATTCTCCATTTACAGATATTGACTACGCTCATCTAGACTTTCATAAAGGAAAAAGAGCAAGAGATGAAGTTTATACTGTCATTCATGAATGGCTAAAAAGAAAATGTGCTGAAAAGGAGAGATGAATTATTCATCAAAATATGATAGGTCTAAATCATGCCAATCATCAAAATCATTCATTCCATGCGAACCATCTGAATAATCCACCAGTATGTAAGTATATCTATAATTCATACAGCTTTTGTAAGGGCGGTATTTCCAATAATCAAGTTTCCATGGATACATTGTATCAGGATTATCAACCCCTGGATTGGATATGGCAAGAGAATGCCCTGTTTCATGCATGAAAACACTTGCATATATTATATTTCTATCAACAAAAAATAGTTGTTTGCATTTCTCTTCAATATATTTGCTTGAAATCTGGAATTCGTCTCTTCTTATTGCATACCCGTTGAATCCTGCATCATATACAATGAGAGCATAATGAAAAACTCCTTTTCTCCACTCATTTTCTCCATTATGCAGGAAATATTTTTCATAGTAACTTTCCCGTAGAGTTTTTCCACTCACCTCTTTTGAAAAAGGTATCATTTCTCCTCCCCCCATACATCCATCATCAAGGTGATATACAATGTTGTGTTTATCATAGGCGGTACGAAGCATATCTTTTGAACCTTCTGGAAGGATACTTGCTGGTTCTCCATTTTGCCCCCCTTCCATCTGATCAAGTTCTATGAATAAATCTTTTCTGAATGGATCTGAACCCCATTGGGAGGTTAGATATTCTTCTATATTATTCAACCCATCATTGTCATAATCCATACTACTGTGATTTTCCCAGATAAATGGGCTGTACAACCATGCATCTTCCAATCTTCCGCTCCACCAGTACCATTCATAATAATGTCCCCATTTCCATTCCCATTCTATTGGCACTCCATCTCCATCTGCATCTTCCCCTCTATTGTCTTCTTCAGGATTTGTATTAAAAATATTTGCCTCAACCCAATAAGGAATACCGTCACCATCATAATCATTTTGATATATATCAAACCAAATCTCACAATCTCTATTATCCTGATATATGCTATTATCATCGCATCCATTTGCTCTTCCATAACCACTTAAATCTGGATATCCCCAGAAATTTTCATTGGAAATATAGTCATCTCCAAACCAGTGTCCACTCTTTATGCTATAAATCAAATCTATATCATAGCTTTTAGGATACTCATCATAATTGTTATCTATGTCACATAATTTATCGCCCATGACATCAGCATCCCATAGCTGTATTGTTATATTCACAAATTCCTCATCATCTGGAACATTCAATGAAACATTCCATTCTGGCTTAACATATTTCTGATTTCTCCATACAGGACTTTTGAATTCTTCGCCATTTATAAGATATTCCTAACATTTCGTGATATTTTTAAACCCCTTTTCATTTTCTTTTTGGGATGGGAGAGCCCATCCAAAAAATCGATTTATTTTTTAATTACATCTTTTTATTAAATTGAAAGATAAAAAGAGGAGGGAATGGGATGTATAAAAATGAGATAAGTGAATATAATTCTATCGGAATTTGCGAATTTGGACTGAACAAAATATTGCACACAAGAGAAGCAATAGCATTAATGAACAATAAT
>DRIF01000115.1 GCA_011052825.1 Thermoplasmatales archaeon | reverse complement strand
GTTAGCTCTAAACTTGGTTGCATTAACGAGATTGCAAAATGGTGTAGCGGATAATCTCATTAGCGTGGCATATTTAACTTAACATTTGCTCAATCATTGCTTTTATTCATAAATTGGTTAGATTTGAAAAGAATTGATTTGATGTATTTTTGCTTGTTTTTCAGATCATCATGCATTTTTACCGCAATAACAGCAGCAAAACAAACTATTTTATTGAAAATTTGTTATTGCCGAGCTCTTACAATAACAAAATACAGATTTAAAAATGGTAAATCTGTATCTGCCACTGGCATTGTCCCGTAGCCAACTAAAAGTTTATATTTCAGACATAATTATAAATTGAGGAACTGAAAATGAAAAAAACATTCATAATTTCAGTTTCACTTCTAATATTAATTTCTGTATTTGTTAATATAAATGTTTATGCCCATCCACCAGAAAATATGAAGCTGAAGTATGATTTTTTAAATCAAACTTTGTATGTGAGAATTGAACACAGAGTTTCCAATCCCCTCAACCATTACATTGAAACTGTAATAGTGGAAGTGAAGGAGCAGGAATATGTATTCAATTATGACAGTCAGCCAACTACATCAATTTTTACATATAATTACACCATATCAGCAGATTGCGGAGATTTGATTAATGTGACTGCCTACTGCAACATTGAAGGAAGTATTAAAAGAACAATAATCGCTTGCTATAACGCCCCACCTATTGTAAAAATCATATATCCTGAAGAAGGGCAAGAGGTAAATAATACCGTTAGGATTGAGGGAATATCATATGATGCTGATATGGATGATGTTGTTTATGAAGTGGAGATAAGTTTTGATGGAAGCGGTGTATGGCATCTTGCAAAAGGAACAAATAACTGGTATTATAACTGGAGTACAACTAATTTTTCAAATGGAGTTCATAGAATATATGCAAGGGCGTATGATGGAAAAAATTATTCTCAACTTGCATCCATTAATGTTACAGTAAATAATCCAGAAGATGATACAACTCCCCCATCAATCAACATAGAAAAACCAAGAGAGGGATATCTCTATATATCTGACCGTGAAATAATGCCAATAGGAACAACTATAATTATTGGTAAGATAACAGTTAAAGCAAATGCAAGAGATGCTGAATCTGGAATGAAGAAAGTGGAATTTTACATTGATGATGAGCTGAGATATACTGACGTTGAAGCCCCATATGAATGGGAATGGAAAGAAATATCCTTTGGAATTCATGAAATTAAAGCAATGGCTTATGATAAGAAAGACAATTCATCTGATGAATCTATTACAGTTTTTAAAATGCTTTGAGTTTAGAGATATGCAAATAATATTAAAAACATTGATTATTTATATCAAAAAACATATTTTTATTAATGGATTATGAAAAGCTTGGATTCAGAGCAGGGCTTGAAATACATCAACAGCTCGAAACCCATAAATTATTCTGCTTCTGTCCTTCAGAATTAACAGAAAGATTTACATCGAAATTTTATAGAACACTTCGTCCAACTCAATCTGAAATGGGGGAAATTGATGAAGCAGCTCTTGAAGAATCAAGGAGAAGAAAGAAATTTTTTTATCTTGTGTCTGCTTCCTCTTGCCTGGTCGAGGCGGATGAGGAACCACCTCATTCTGCAAATGAAGAAGCCATAAGGATTGCACTCGGAATTGCTTTACTTTTGAAGGCAGATATTGTTGATGAAATTCATTTCATGAGGAAAATTGTAGTAGATGGTTCAAATACCACAGGTTTTCAGAGGACAGCATTAATTGCTTTAAATGGAAATTTGGATGGAGTTGGCATAGATACAATCTGCATAGAGGAAGATGCATCCAGAAAAATTAAGGAGGAGGGTAATAAAGTTTTTTATTCTATTGACAGATTAGGTATACCTCTAATAGAAATAGCAACTTCTCCAGATATAAAATCTCCGTCTCATGCAAGAGAGATTGCTGAAAAAATTGGGTTTATTCTGAGAGCAACAAAAAAAGTGAAGAGAGGTATAGGAACAATAAGACAGGATTTGAATGTTTCAATAAAAGGAGGAGCAAGAGTTGAAATAAAAGGCGTTCAGGAACTCAATGACATACCAAAAATTCTTAAAAATGAAGTAAAAAGGCAGATAGAGATGATTGAAGTTTCAAAAAAATTAAGGAAAAGGATAAGAACGGAGGATTTAAAAAATCTGAATATATTTGATGTGAGCAAAATTTTTGAGAGAACAGAATCCAAATTTATAAAAGAAGGTATGAAAAAGGGAGTTATACTGGCTGTAAAATTGCCTGGTTTTGCAGGAATTATTGGAGGGATAAGATATAAAGAGCATCGTCTTGGAAAAGAGTTTTCAGTTATGGCTAAAATGGAGGGAGGAGGAATAATTCATTCTGACGAACTCCCAAATTATGGAATAAGCATTAAAGAGATAAAAAAATTGAAGGAACTGCTCTCCTGTAAAGAAGAAGATGCCTTTGTTATTTCTGCAGGGAAAAGAAAAATTGCCATGAAATGTTTAAAGGCAGTTATAAAAAGAGGAATGCAAGCATTAAAGGGTGTTCCAGAAGAAGTTAGGAAAGTTGTTCAGGATAGTTTCACAGAATATATGAGGCCAATGCCCGGAAAGGCGAGAATGTATCCTGAAACTGATGTTCCTCCAATAAAAATAGACAAAAAAATGATTGAGGAAATTGAAAAAAATCTTCCAGAACTTCCAGATAAAAAAATTTTAAGGATGTGTAGGGAATATAAAATTAGTAGGGAAGAGGCAACGCAGTTGGTATATACTGGAAAAGATGAGCATTTTGAATCTCTTGCTGTAAATTATAAAGGATTTGAAAAAGTAATAGCCAGAATTTTATTAAACATAATTCCAGAAATTGAAAAGGAGGGTTATGAAATTTCATTCCTTTACAAAAAAATTGATATTATTATTGACGGACTGAGAAAAAATTTATTTGCAAAGGAAGCAATAGAAAAATTACTCAGATATTTCGCAGTCAATCCAGATGCAAATTTAAAGAAGGCAATAAAAGAATGTAAACTGGAAATACTTAATGAAAAAGATTTGAGAGATATAATAAAAAAAATTGTTTCAGAAAAAAGAGAACTAATAAAAGAAAAGAAGAAAAGAGCATTAGCTCCTCTCATGGGTTTAGTGATGAAGGAATTGAGAGGAAAGGCAGATGGTTTCCTGATAAGCAAAATATTGGAAGAGGAAATTGAAAGAATGATTAAATGATTTATATAATCTTCTCATAATCTAATCGTGGACATGCAGAAGAAAGCTTATGTCTATGCAATAACATCAGTTTTAATATGGTCTACTGTTGCATCTGCATTTAAAATCTCTCTAAATTATCTAAATTTCGTTCAACTCCTTTTTTACGCTTCTTTTACCTCCTTCCTCATTCTTTTCTCGATTCTTCTTTTCCAGAAAAAAATGAAGCTGTTGAAGAATTTTTCAAGAAGAGACTATTTAAATTCCGCTTTGCTCGGCTTCTTAAACCCATTTTTATACTACATAGTTCTTTTCAGAGCCTATTCCTTGCTGAAAGCGCAGGAGGCGCAGGCATTGAATTACACATGGCCAATAATACTTGTGATGCTGTCAATTCCACTTCTTAAACAAAAAATCAAAATGAAGAGTATATTCGCCATTTCAGTAAGTTTTTCTGGTGCTTTCATAATATCAACAGAGGGAAAATTTTCAATTCATTTTGCAAATTTGGAGGGGATAGCATTTGCATTAAGCAGTGCGTTTATATGGGCAATTTTCTGGATTTTTAATATGCGTGATAAAAGAGATGAGGTTGCAAAACTGTTTTTGAATTTTCTGTTTGGCATTTTATTCATAATTATTTTCATACTCCTTCTTTCAGAAAAAATCCCTGATAATATCAATGGAATTGCTGGAGCAATTTATGTTGGATTATTTGAAATGGGGATAACCTTTATATTGTGGATTAAAGCATTGAAACTTTCTCAGACGAGTGCTCAGGTGGGAAATTTAATTTATTTAACTCCCTTTCTTTCCCTTCTAATGATTCATTTTTTAGTTGGAGAAAAAATACTTTTATCTACACTATTAGGATTAATTTTTATTATCTCTGGAATAATAATTCAGCATAAATGAAAAAATTGACGGTATGAACAGCGTCTCCGAAAGTTAAATGACGAACTGTTGTTGTGGGGATATTAAAAACAACAATTTTGGAGAAAAGTATTGTTGTTTGTTAGTGTCTTTTTAATTAATCAATATTCATCAGAAGATTGAGATATTCCTAACATTTCGTGATATTTTTAAACCCCTTTTCATTTTCTTTTTGGGATGGGAATGAAATGCCCATATTGTGGTGGAGAAGATATAGTAAAGGCTGGAAAAAGATACAATAAATATGTAGAAAAACAGTTATACAGATGTAATTCTTGTAGGAGAAGGTTTGTCGAAAGAGACGGTTTTGAACATATGAGCTATCCAAAAGAAATTATCCTTAAAACCCTTCATTTATATGCAGAAGGCTTATCACTATCAAAAATAAGGGATTTTATCTGGCAG
>DRIF01000114.1 GCA_011052825.1 Thermoplasmatales archaeon | reverse complement strand
TATTCATGGTGTTCCAATAGCGTGCAAGAAATATGGCTTAGAACATAATAACAATCCAATAGAGAGGTATAACGAGGATGTAAAGCAACGCTACAAGATAATGCGTGGCTTTAAATCATTTGAATCTGCAGATGCTTTTCTTAGCTTGAGGAGAATAATTTACAATTTTGTTAGAGGGGATGAAACGAGAGCTATGAAAGCTGACATAGCTCTGGAGCTCGGATGTAACAGGTTAGAAAGCCTAATAAAATTTTGAAGAAAAGTGTATCACCTATTTTGAGGAATATCTGAAATTACTTCAAAAATTCTCAAGAATTATAACTCTTCACTTAAAATAGGAGGACCTTGCACTTCTTCAGTTTTTAACGAGAATTTCACTACTTCATTTCTTAAATATGTTGCTGAAAATAATCTCCCATTAGATTTTTTCTCATGGCATATGTATACTGACAATCCTTATGAATTATACAAAGCATCTGTTTATGTTAGGAGAATGCTTGATGAGTATGGATTTAATCAATGCGAGAATATAAATACAGAATGGAATATTGATATACTTTCTCCACAGCGTGATAAGGACAATGAAAAAAATTCTGCCTTTACCGCCTGCTGTCTCACAATTTTTCAGGATGCTTGTATTGACTATGCTTTCCGTTATAGAGGAACTTAGGATAACAACTGGCTTTCAAGGCTTCTTGGGTTTGATTTAAGCCTTTTTAACTATGAAGGAGTTTATAAAAAACCTGCTCTTTCCTATCTTGCAATGCATTATATGGCAGAAGATACTCCGTTTCGTTTATCAAATGAGAAAATGAATGCTTCAGACGGCATCACATATCTTGCAGGAATTTCAGAAGATGGGAGTAATATAAGCATACTAATAAGTAATTACAACTCTCCAGATATTAAATGCATTTTAAATCTCACAAATCTTCCATGGAATGCTTCATACAGGGAAATTCATTACTTGATAGACAAAAATCATCATCTGGAGATTGTTGAAAATAAAACATTTTCAGATTCAAATTATTTTTCAATCAAAAAAATTGGAAGAAATACTGTTCATTTCGTACGCCTTACAAATTCAACTGCAATACCTAAAGAAGGTCCTGAAGTTGCTAAAATTCCCTTCTTGCTCCGCCTTCATTTTCTGGATCCTTTGACGCGTATCATAGGAATTATACTTCTTTCATTAATATTTGGGTAAAAAATGCTCCCGTCGGGATTTTCAAGCATGCTTGCTTGAATATGCTTCAGGCAAGACATGCATTTGAACCCGAGTCTTCGGCTCTCTCTGAGCCCCTTTCTTAGTAAGAAGGGTTTCATCCCCAAGGAAAGATGCTCTCGAGAGGCCGAAATGATTGGCCGGGCTACACTACGGGAGCTTAGGGATATATGCAAAAGAATTTTTAACTATTTTGCTATCCCCCTGAAGCAACCTGAATTATTTTAATTCTATCTGAATTTATCCTCTCTTTATAAGGAACTGGAACTCCATCAACAATTATTATTACTGCATCGGGAGAAAGATTCAATTTCTCCAGCAAATCCTCTCCAGTAAAATTATCATTCATTTCAATTTCTTTCAATTCTCCTCTCATCTCAACCTCCACTTTCATAGCAACCTTAATAAGACATCACAAATATTAAAATTACGCTGGGATAGCCTAGCCAGGAAAGGCGGTGGCCTCGAGAGCCACTGGGCGAAAGCCCACGCAGGTTCAAATCCTGCTCCCAGCGCTTATTTGATATTAAACTTTCCCTAAAAATTTCCGTTTTCCTACATCGTCAGATTTAAATAATAGGAATAATATCAACTGCATGAAAAGGTTAACAATTGTTATATGCATTGGCTTAACGGCAACGATTGCAATACCCGCATTTTCAACTGCAATCTCTGTTGCATTCGCTGAAGTTGCCACTGCCTCATACTGCCCTGATTGTCCTCCCTCAAATGAAATTTTATTCGATATATATCAGAGTCATGAATATCCATTCTATTATGTTGAAATGGTTGGAGATAAAAATGAATTTGCATACAATAGGATAAAAAATGATTATAATTTTTACTGGTATCCAACAGCATTTTTTGATGGAGGATATAGGGTTGTTCTTGCATCAGACGGGGAAGAGTATAAAAATGCAATAGAGGATTGCTTAAATAGAGATAAACCAGGTATTTTAATTGAGGTTAATGCAGAATGGATTCAGTGTCCATGCCAGCATGGACTTGATATAGACATATACATAGAAAATAATGATGAGAAAAAATATAATGGATTTCTTAAAGTATATGTAGTAGAGATAAATTCAAGATGGGATGATTATTCTGCAAATCAGTATCATTTTTCTTTCTTGGAATTTGCATATCTTGAGAATGTTTCAATTTTACCTGATGAAAAAATTTTTCTGGATATAACATGGGATCCCACCATAAACTTTCCAGATATTGATATTGATGATGCAAATAATCTTGCTGTTATTGGTGTTTTATTCAACTCAACATGGCACACAAATTATGCAAATCCTCCTGATAAAAACCCTTTCAAAGCATACTATGTTGATGCTGTGTCAGCTTATATTCCAGAAAACAGTCCACCATCTATTTCAATAATATCTCCAAAAGATGGTTATCTATATATTTTTGATAGAGAAATAATAAAATTTCATAGGACTGTTATAATTGGAAAGAAAACAGTTGATATAAATGCATTTGATGAAAGCGGAATAGAAAAAGTTGAGATATATGTCGACGGAGAACTTAAAGCAACATTGAAAGACAACTTTAAATGGACATGGAAAGATTTTGGCTCTCATTCATTATATGCAGTTGCATATGATAATTTCGGGCTAAATGCAACAGATTCTGTAAGTGCTTTTATAATGGCATAATTTTGCCCATAAGATTTAAATTTAGAGAAAGGTTTAGGAATGATAAATATGGTAGAATATGAGATAATAGAAGCAAAAGAAATAAAGTTTGGAAGAAATAATTTTATAGAGGTAGCAAGAAAGAAAGCGATCAGCGAGGAAGGAGAAAATGAATTCATATCAATATCCAGGGGCTACTATCTTGAAGATGGGAGCAAGAAATGGAAGGCTTCAATAGCCCTGCCAATGGACCAGGAAAAAAGGGATGAAATAGCTGATTTAATCAAAAACCTCTAATTTATGATTTGTCTGGGAATAGAAGGAACAGCTCACACAATTGGCATAGGAATTGTTGAAAAAGAGGGAGATAATTGTAAAATTTTGGCGAATGTTTTCCATATGTATAAGCCAGATAAAGGAGGAATACATCCAAGAGAATCTGCAAATCATCATACAAAATATTTTCCTAAAATTTTAGAGGAAAGTATTGAAAAAAGCAACATTCACATAAAAGAGATTGATTTAATTGCATTTTCCATAGGACCTGGTTTAGGACCCTGCCTTAGAACAACTGCAACAGCAGGAAGAACACTCTCTCTTCTTCTAAAAAAACCAATTGTTGGAGTTAATCATTGTATATCACATCTGGAAATAGGAAGAGCTTTAACAAAATGTTCAGACCCTGTGTTATTATATGTATCAGGTGGAAATACACAGGTTATTGCATTCATGGATGGAAAATACAGAGTGTTTGGGGAAACACTTGATATAGGAATAGGAAATTGCTTGGATAAATTTGGAAGAGAGGTTGGAATAAAATTTCCTGCAGGTCCTGAAATAGAAAGGATTGCCTTAAGAGGAAAAAAATACATCCAACTGCCTTATTCTGTCAAAGGAATGGACGTTTCATTTTCTGGCATACTGACAGCATCCCTTCTACTCACAAAAAAAGAGGATATTGAGGATATATGCTATTCATTGCAGGAAACCTGCTTTTGCATGCTCGCTGAAGTTGCAGAAAGAGCAATGGCTCACACAGAAAAAGAGGAGATATTGCTTGGAGGAGGCGTCGCCTGCAACAAAAGATTACAGGAGATAGTTAAAATAATGGCAGAAGAAAGAAAGGCAAAATTTTTTTGTCCTCCTGATGAATTTTTGGTTGATAATGGAGCAATGATTGCATGGACTGGATTGATTATGAAAGAAAGCGGAATGGAAATGTCAATTGATGAAACAAAAGTTAGGCAGAATTATAGAACTGATGAGGTTGACGTGAAATGGAGATGATAAAAAAGGGTGCTGAGGCAGAGATTTATATTACAGAATGGAAGGGGAGAAAGATTGTTATTAAGAGAAGAATAAAAAAAGGTTACAGGATAAAAGAACTTGATGAAAAAATAAGGGAACAAAGAACAAAAAAAGAGGCACTGCTCATGATGTCTGCAAGAAAAGCAGGGATGAGTGTCCCAATTATATATGATTTACATATAAATAATAAAGAAATTTTTATGCAGTATATAGATGGTGAAAGAATAAAAGACGTTATTGATGGAATGGAGGAGGAAATGCAGAGGAAAATTTGCGAGGAAATTGGAAAAAGCATAGCAAGTTTGCATAAAAACGGAATAATTCATGGAGATATTACAACTTCAAACATGATATGGATGAATGATAGATTATATTTCATTGACTTTGGATTAGGGATGAAAAGCAGGGAAAATGAGGATAGAGGAGTTGATTTGCATCTGCTCATGGAGGCTTTCAAAGCAGCTCATAAAAATAAAAATTTGTTTAAATGGGTTTTTGAAGCATACAAGAAAAATTTTGAGGAAAGCAAGGAAGTTATTAAAAAGGTTGATGAAATTGCAAGAAGAGGTAGATATATGAGAGGGGTGGCATGATTTATTTTGTAACAGGAAATAAGAATAAATATGAAGAAATTAAAAGATATTTATCTGAAAAAATAGAAATGAAAAGCATTCCATATCCAGAAATACAGGCAGATAAGATAGAAGATGTTGCTTTACACGGCATAGAATTTTTAAAAGAGAAATTGAATGAAAATTTTTTCGTTGAAGATTCGGGACTTTTTATAAAAGCATTGAAGGGATTTCCTGGGGTTTTCTCTTCATATGTTTTTAAAACAATAGGGAATGAAGGGATAAAGAAACTTATGAAAGGGATAAAAGATAGGGAGGCAGAATTTATATCAGTTATAGCATTTTACGATGGAAAAATAAATATTTTTAAGGGGGTGTGCAGAGGGAAAATATCTGAAGAGATAAAAGGGAGAGGAGGATTTGGATATGACCCAATTTTCATCCCATATGGAAGTAGAAAAACATTTGCAGAAATGAGTATAGAAGAAAAGAACGAGTATTCACATAGAGGAAAAGCTGTCAGGAAATTAAAAGAATATTTAGATGAAAAATTTAGAGATTGATTATTTTTTTTCTTATTTTTTCTATTTCTTTCTCTATTTTATCAAGTTTAATTATTATTTCATTTCTTGCCAAAATGGAAATGCAGAATTTTTTCAGATTATCAAAAGATAAACTTCTGGAAGGAAGCAATCCTTGCTTTTTTAGCTGTGAAATTTTATTTCTGAATTCTTTGTCATTCATCTTTAAAATTTTTTTTGCATTTTCAAAATCCTGTGAATTTGCTATTCCTTTAAAAAATTTATATGTTCCTTTATCAATATTCAACGAGGGAAGAAAACCATATTCTTCCATAACATCTTCCATGCATTTTTTAACTATGCTCTCTAACTCTTCAGGTTCAAGAAGTAGATAATACTCGCTAATTTCCATTATTTCCACATTTAATTTTTTGGATGCTTCTTTTATTGCATTATCACTTTTTTTGCAGATTAGAAGTGGTTTGTAACCTGCGAGTTTTGCATTTGCATATGCCTGCCTCACTGATGTTAAACTTGCCTTTCCTGATTTAACCTCAACTGCATATTTCTCTCCATTCTTCTCTGCAATTATGTCTATTTCTGCAATATTTTCTCCTTTAGAATTTATTTTGTAATTTGTTTCAACTATTGAAAAACCTTTACTTTCGAGCATTCTTCTTGCTATCCTCTCTGCAGATATTCCTCTTTTCCTCGTTTTCACACCTCTATATCAATTTAGAATGATTTTAGAATAAATATTTTTTTACGCTTGTCTCATTTTTTAACCTTTTTTAAAAATGGGACTCCGGTTCTTTTGTTTATATTTACTGTATAACCTGCAGGCTTTTTGCATGGATGTGCATCTTTCACTTTTTTATTGCTGAAGAAATATATTTTGCGTTTTTTGCCACTTTTTGTTGCAATTTCTCTTTCATATAAAATATAATCTCCAACTTTAAAGAAATCTTTTTCCTCTGATTTAGTTTTTTCTCTAGAGAAAATAAGTACTGCTATTACAAGAATAATTGAAAAAATTATTGCAATATAAATAAAAATGGAATAGTCCTTTTTTTCTTCTTCATAAAATTTTTCTATTTCTTCACTGACATTTTCTGTAAATATATAGTAAGTTTGATTCCATAGGTTGCCTTCTTCATCACTATATGCCCGAGCCCATATTTCAAATGATGAAATATTACTCAATTCAGATTTGGTTATACCGAGTTTTTCCTTCTCAGTATAGGCAATATTATAATATTTCCATTTACTCCAGTTATTTCCCTCTGGCATTAATATAAGAGGTTCTTCCCCAGGTATATTTAAAGGACCTTCTATAAATATTCCATCATAGTTTGTTGAACCATTTTTATATACAACAATGAAAGCAATGCCACAGTGATGAACCCCTGAGGACGCCCTTCCATGTGCTTCAACTGTTAATTTCGCGAGATTTCCTTTTTCTTCTATGTTGAAGGTCGCATTATCTATTGCAACCCATATGCTTTTATCTGTTGGATTTTCGTCTGCAGGAGAATAACCTAATGTAAGATAAGAGATTGATATAAAGAGTAGAAAGAGTGGAGTTAATTTAAATGTCTTCATAGTATCAACTATTCATCTGGTATTTCATCTTCTGTTTCATAAACATATACATCATTCCATTTCCATTCTTCAACATTTCCAACTCTGTCAATACTGTAGAATTCTATTTCATATTTTCCATAAGATGCAAGTTTATACAGATAAATATTTCCGTGATATTCTTTCCAATTGAAAAGGAGGTTCCATTTACTATTGCTTATATTCCATTTCCATATGCGATAGTAAGTATGATTCACTCCAGATGCTCCAGGAATTGGATAATCTTTTGATTTAAGAGTTATATAAGTTGATTTTGGAATGTAATGAACTGTATATATGCCCCATATGGAAACATTATGAACTTCTCCATGGAATACTTTTTTGGTGTATGGTGGTTCATTATCTTCAATAACGCTTGTTGTTTCATTATCTTCATCATATGCGCCTTCGTCACATGTAACATTTATTCTGTTTATTAACTCACCGAAGGTTTGCACATTTGTAATCAAGCTTATACTAACTATTTCTCCAACCATTATTTTTTCGAATTGCCACATTATGAAGCTTCCATTAATTTCATCTGGGATTGGATCTGCATAAACGTAATTTAATCCTTTAGGAAGTTTATCTCTAACAATCACATTTCTTGCATCTGCATCTCCAATGTTTTTAACTGTAATTTCATATTCTACATCTCCTCTATAGCTTACAGGATCATATTTATCTGTTTTTGTTATTTCGAGAATGGGATTTCCCATGGGTGGAGGTGGATTTACTGTTGTTTTTTCAGTATCTTCTGCATATGCTCCCTCAATGCAGGTAGCATTGACAAAATTTGTTATAATCATGGAAACATCAACAATTTTAACTGTTGCTTTCACAGTAAACGTAACATTTTCTCCAGGCGTTAGAGAAGGAATATTCCATGTAATTGTATTTCCCTCCACTGTTCCACCATCCGCTTCTGTGATAATTAAAATTTCATCAAATACATCCTTAACAACAACGTTGGTTGCATTTGCATTGCCATTATTTGATAAAATAATTGTATAAATTAGTTCATTTCCCGCTTCAATAGGGTCAGGAATATCAGATTTAATTATTTCAAGAGATGGTGATGGTGGAGGAATAACTGTCGTAGTTTCTGTATCTCTCCCAGAACCTCCATTATCTGAAGTAAATTCTACAACATTCTCTATATAACTCTCTCCATTATCCAGCACTATTCCATTCACTGTAATAACAATGCTTCTTTGCTCTCTCAAAACAGAAAAAGTCCATCTATTGTTTGTTCCAGCATCAGGCGGTGGCGTTGCATTAACATACAAAAAGTTCTCATCATATGTTTCGGTAACGGTAATGTTATAAGCAGGCGCGTTTCCAGCATTTGCTAAATGTATTGTATATGCCAACTTCTTCCCTGCAATAACTGGATCCTGAGAATCATCTTTAACGATGCTGAGTTCTGGAAATACTGGAACTTGATAGATTTCAACACTTGCCCAATCATTAACTGGACCTACTTTATCTCCATCTGAATCTTTTCCTTCAGCGGTAGCTGTATTGTTTACATCTTTCACTGGATTTGTTTCATAATAGAATGATATTGATTCATTTACTGCTAAATTGAAAGGACCAAAACTTTTGCCATTTGTATCATTTACATATACATTTGTTAAAGGATCATCTCCATTATTTTTGACTGTAATGTTCCAGTAAACAATCTGACCTGGATCAACTATAACATGATTGAACCATGTTCCATT
>DRIF01000113.1 GCA_011052825.1 Thermoplasmatales archaeon | reverse complement strand
ACATTTTGCATTGTCTATTTTATCTCAGCTAATCTATGCCTTATTTTATTTCAAAAAAGGTATAAAAGCACTGAATAGACCATCTGTTTTCTTTTAAGAATAAAAGAATTTTGAATTAAAAATTCAATTCCTTAGCGGGAACTATAACTGAATTATTGAAAATAAAGCAATTTCATATGCCTAAATTCAAAATGCATGTAAATGCTCAATAAACTCGAAAAATTTTACTCGAAAATTGATGAATTGAACCAATTTTTCACTCATTTTGGAAAACTCTGTATTCATTTACATAGCAATTAAATTGTTAAATTCCCATTTTTATGAAATATTCATGAATTCTTGTGTCATCTGTTAGTTCAGGATGAAATGATAGAGCAAGAATGTTTTCCTGTTTGGCAGAAACAATATAATCATCTATTTTTGCCAGAATTTCTACATTTTTCCCTGCATTTATTATTACTGGCGCTCTTATAAAAATTGCATCAAACTCTCCAATATGTTTTATATCAAGCTTTGCATGAAAACTTTCTCTCTGTCTTCCAAAAGCATTTCTTTTTATCTTTACATCCATTAATTCAAGCAGGCGAGTTTTTGTTTTATGTATCTGCTCATCTCCATACTTTGCAAGCAAAATGCATCCAGCACATGTTCCCATAACTGGAATTCCATCTTCTGCCAACTTTTTTATTTCCTCTGCAAGAGAATTTTTGTGAATTAACTTGCTTATTGTTGTGCTTTCTCCACCTGGAATTATAATGGCATCGCTTTTTTTAACTTCTTTTTTATTTACTGTTGCATGAACCTCCCCCTCTATGTTCAAATTTTCCATTGCTTTTCTGCAGGATAGAACATGCTCTTCAACATCTCCCTGAGCAGAGATAACAGAAACTCTCATAATCCTCTTATCTGCAATCTTTCTGCAAGCTTCTCTATCTCCTCTCCTTTCATCGCCTCTCCAAGCCCTTTTGAAACTTCTGCAATAACACTGCTATCTCTCCAGTTTTCAACTGCATCAACAATTGCCCTTGCATATTCAGGTGGATTTTCGGATTTAAATATCCCAGAACCAACAAAAACCCCATCTGCTCCTAGAAACATCATGAAGGCAGCGTCGGCGGGCGTCGCAATTCCACCCGCAGAAAAATTCACAACAGGCAAACGACCAATTTTACTTATTTCAATAAGAACTTCAGAAATTCCTTTTATTATATCTTCCATTGCATAATCTCCAAAAACTGGTTCTGCCTCCCTTATCTTTATTCCTTCTTTGCCAACTTCATCAGCCAGTTTTTTGTATGGTTGAGCATATGAAACTGCAAGTTCATACATTTCATCATCATCCATTTTTTTGACTTTCTCTATTGCAAAATTAATCAATCTCATATGCCTTACCGCTTCAACAACATTCCCAGTTCCTGCCTCTCCTTTTGTTCTTATCATTGCTGCTCCTTCCCATATGCGTCTGCATGCCTCCCCCAAACTTCTTGCTCCGCATACAAAAGGAACTATAAAACTTCTTTTATCAATATGGAAAAATACATCAGCTGGCGTGAGAACTTCACTTTCATCAATCATATCTACCCCTAAAGATTCTAAAGCTTTTGCCTCCATTATATGCCCTATTCTGCATTTTGCCATTACTGGAATGGTTACAGCATCCATTATTTCCTCAATTTTTTTTGGGTCAGCCATTCTTGCTACCCCGCCTGTAGCTCTTATATCTGCTGGAACTTTATGCAGTGCCATAACCGCAACAGCTCCTGCATCTTCAGCTATTTTTGCCTGTTCAGCATTTGTTACGTCCATTATTACACCGCCCTTCTGCATTTTTGCAAATCCTCTCTTTATCAAATCCGTCCCGAAACGAAGCTTTTCCAAGTCCATGTTATTCAAATAATGGTTGTATATAAATTCTTTTACGTAAATATAAAAAAAGAGTGACGGAAGATAAAGAGATAATAAAAATTTTGTCAGAGAGACAGTAATACTAACATTTGATAGGATTTTTTGGAGAATAGCTACCATGGGCAAGATAAAAACCTTTTAGAGTTGTTCTGCTAAGAATCCAGTCAAAATCAGCGGATTAGTAAGATGCAGAGAATAAATTCTACACTTTCTATTGCCTTATTGAAATAAATATTCAGCGAGAGAAATTGAATGGTATAAAGCAAGGGAAAAAGTATCTGATTTAAAGTAACTATTCATATGCTGGTTCTCTTTTATCTATTTCATACAACATTCGGTATTTCCATATTCTTATCCTGCAAAGATTTGTTTCACCTTTAATTTTTTTATATGGATAGTTATATGGATTTTGACACAATGCTTTATTTCTTCACAAATTTTGGTCAATTCTTCTTTCTCTTCATTAATTCCTAATAATCCAAAAATCATCTATCTTTGTATTTAGTTCCATAATCATCTTTTCTATGTGATTTATTTTTTCCTCTCGAAAAATTTAATTTCATGCCTTACATTCAAATCATGGATTTGGAAGAACTTCACCAAAAAAAAGTGATAAATATTATAGATGAAAAACAGAAATGGAATCTGCCAATTGCAGAAAAAGATGCAGATATAAAAGATATACTATCAATTTTGAGTGGAAGAGATCATGTCTGGATTGTTGAGAAAAAGGGTAGCAGAAGATTATGTGGGGTTGTAACTGAAAATGATGTTTTGCGCCTTCTTGCTCCGTCTCGCCTTCCAAAATATATGTTTGGAAAAAGGTATTCAATTTCATTTCTGCACGGCACAGCAAAGAAGGCAAAGGATATAATGAACAAGCATATTATAAAATGCTCTCCTGAAGATAGTGTTGGAGATGCTTTAATGAGAATGGTTAATGCAGGTTTGAGAAGGTTGCCCGTTGTTGAGAATGATGAAATAATAGGAGAAATTACAACTCATTATATAATACAGATACTTCTGGGTAAGAGATAATGTTAATGGAAATTGGTGTAGCCCTGATAACTGCAAAACTGATTGGATATTTATTTGAAAGAGTTCGCCAGCCAGCAGTAATAGGTGAAATTCTTGCTGGCATAGTTGTTGGTCCTTTTATAGCAGGAAAAATTTTTGGCATGGAATATTTGTCTCCAGAAACTGAAGGTATAGCTTCAATTGGGATAATACTCCTTCTTTTCATTTCTGGACTTGAGATGGGTATAGAAGAAATAAAAACTGCAGGAAAAAGTGGACTGCTCACTTCTTTATTTGATGTGAGTATTGCATTTATTTTTGGTTATTTAGTTGGGCATATTCTTGGATATGACCTCATAACAAGCATTGCTATAGGAAACATACTTGTTGCAACAAGCGTTGGAGTTACAGTTAGAACTCTTATGGAAATGAATGCACTCCATTCCAAAATTGGTGAGCTAATTTTGACTGTTGCAGTTCTCGACGACATATTTGGGATAATAATTCTTTCCATAACTCTTGGAAAAGGTTCTCCTCTTTCACTACTGATAAAAATAAGTTTATTTTTACTCATATTTTTAGTATCTCTCCTGATAATAACAAGATTGAAAGATATAAAAATTCACATCCCTCGCCTTATATTAACTTTTGCCCTCTCATTTGTTTTCATTTTTTCAGCACTTGCAAATATGCTTGGCTTAGCAACAATTACAGGTGCATTCTTTGCTGGGCTTGTGTTCAGCAATTTTTCATACAGGAGGAGAATAAATGAGATAACCAGACAGATGGGCGAAATATTTTTCATTCCTCTCTTCTTTGTATGGGTTGGTGCATCATTTGATTTTTATGCTATTGAAGATATTGGTTATCTTGTTTTATTTTTCATACCAATGGCTATATTTGGGAAAATAATTGGATGTTCATTTGGAGCAAAATTAAGCGGATTTAAGGCTAGGGAGGCAATTGCAGTTGGAATTGGAATGATACCACGAATGGAGGTCGCATTGGTTGTTGTTGCAACAGAAATCTCTATGGGAATATTTGATGAAAAACTGTCTCATCAAATACTTGCCTCCACCATCCTCCTTGTGATAATAACATCCTTTCTTTCCCCTGTCCTGCTTAAAGCAGTTTATAACAAATTCAAATTATAATTTCTGTAAAATTTCCTCAATCTACTACATATAAAATCAAGGGCAATCTGCAGATTTTTTTCATTGTTCCATTTTTTTATTATCTCTTCTGGATTTTTTATTTTTTCAAATTGTTTTATTAAAGCAGGCATGGCTCTAACAACATTATCAACTATCGTAACATCTGCATTTCTGGCAGTTCTTGAAAGAGGATTTAAATCAACTGTTATTACAACTTTACCCATTTTTTTCAGAGCTTCACATCTATCTCCATCTTCAAGAGGCACAAGAATAACATCTCCACTGTAAATTCCATCATAACTGCATATTGCTCTATCATGACTCAGCCCTTTTATTCTTGCATCCCCTTCTATTCCAAGAATGTTCTTTCCTCCCTTTTCCTCAAGAAATGAAATTATTTTCTTTATTCTTTTCTCACTCCTGTGAAAAAGATTCACTTCTATTTTCGCCTTTATTTTTTCAGCAAGTTTTACAATTTCCTCTGCAGATAGAATGGCAGTATTTCCATTCACAGATATAACAGGATTTTCTGCTATTTTAAGATATGCAACTCCTGCCTTTATAGCGTTTTCTGCAAATTTCTGCGTTTTTTCACCAATTAGATAATCAAATGCCTCTCCCCTTCCGTGAGCAATCAAACCTGTTGGATGGACTATTCCATTTTTAACTCCTTCCTCTATTCTGCTACGTAGCATTAAGCTTTCATATCTTGGATGATTGCAAGGAATCATGAAAATAAAATATTTTTGAGATAAATAGTTGTTCATGCGAAGCTTTTTATTTCTAACTTTTATTCTGTTTAGATGAAATTGATTTCATTATTGACAGCAATGCTCATTTTCATTTCTTTTTCCTCAAACAGTTTTATAAAAATTTCTTTAGAAAGAGGGGAAATTTCGGATGAATATAAAATTCAGTGGGAGAAGAGTTATGGAAAACTATGGTGGTGGTCTGCCCGCTATGAGGGAGCACAGCCTGTTGGAGATGCTGACAATGATGGAAAAAATGAATTGTTGATAGGAGGAAGAGACCCTTTTCTTAGAGTTATGAAATGGGATGAAAATAAAAAAATTTATTATGAACAGGCGAGGATAGTTGACCCTGTTTTTGGAATTGGATACAGTTTTATGGGATTACCTCAACCATTTGGCTCTGCAACAGGTTTTGGAATTGCAGATATTGATAATGATGGTAAAAATGAGGTAGGAGTTGCATGGGGGCGACATTTCTCAGCCTTCAAATGGGATGGTTCAGGATATAAAAAAATTGGCATGTATATTGTAGAGGAGAGTAAAAAATGGGGAACAACTCTTGACTGCATTATTGGTGATGCAGATAACGATGGAAAAAATGAGGTTGTTGTAACAGGAGGATATTCTTCAGATACACCAGAAATAATTGTTCTCTCCTGGGATGGTGAAAAATTTGTTAAGGAATCAGAATGGAATTTTTTGGGCAGATATTCAGTTTATTTTCCGTGGATTGCAGATGTTGATGAAGACGGAAAAAATGAGATAATATGCAATACAGATTCAACCTGTATTCTTAAATGGAATGGAGAGGAATGGGAGGAAAATGTTATTGCGAGTCACAATGAATCCTATCCTTTTGGATGCGTTGCAAAGGATAGCGATAATGATGGAAAGCCAGAGATACATGTTACCTTTTATTTACCAATGCTAAAAATTTATGAGTATGAAAATGGAAATTATACAGAAAAAGCAAGTTTTTACTGGGAAGGGGAAGAGGGAACGATAGAAGCAATAGATGTTGGAGATGTTGATGATGATGGAATAGCTGAAATAGCAGTTGGAACAGATAAGGTGCATATTTTACAGTGGAATGGAAAGGAATATTTTGAGGAACATGTAATTGAAGAAACTCATGGACTTCTTGCTGTAACATGCATTGGAGATATGGATAATGATGGAAAGAATGAAGTGCATGCAGGGGCAGTTGGAGTGAATAGAGGAGAGGAGTATGAGGCATGGATTTTCAAGCACATTTGAATTGCACCATTTAGAAAAGTATTTATATCACTTTCCTTATTACGATTAAGACGTCGGACAAAGTAAGACATTGTCTCCAAAATGGACCCAAAAGTCATGCCAAATGTCTGGCATTTGCTTTGCGTTGTCTTTCATCGTCTGGCAAATATAACACAATGTGGCTTTAGGGGGGAAATATGAAGAAAGTGAAGATAAGTATAAGGCTTCCACTGCATTTGGTCAACGCAATTGACACACTGATAAATATAGGAGAATTTGACTCTCGAACTGAAGTAATAAAATGGGCAATAAAGAGAATGCTCAAAGATATTTCCACAGAAATTGATGAAACAAAGGAAACATGGCTCAAAATTCAGGAACTGCAGGCATTTACTGAAGAAATGAAAAAGTATAACGATAAATAAAAAAACCCAAAACCTTGGGAGGGGATGGGTTAGCTACCAGCTGTATTAGGAGGAGATTAAAAATGGAAGATTTAATTAAGAAATCGGAAAAATATGAAGTACCAAGACAAGTTGAGCTTGGTGAATGTGGAGTTGCAAAAATACTTGTGATAGGAGTGGGAGGAGCAGGAAACAACACAGTTACACGTCTCCATGAAATTGGAATAAATGGTGCAGAAACAATAGCAATAAACACCGACAATCAAGCATTACAGATGGCAAAAGCATCTAAAAAATTGCTCATAGGGAGGAATATAACACGCGGTCTCGGAGCAGGAGGATATCCAGAAGTGGCAAGAAGATGTGCTGAAGAATCAAAAGATGAAATTGAAGAGATAATTGGAAATCCAGACCTCGTTTTCATAACTGCTGGAATGGGAGGAGGAACTGGAACTGGGGCGTCGCCTCTCATTGCAAAAATAGCGAAGAGGAGAGGAGCAATAGTTGTCGGAATGGTGTCAATTCCTTTCAGAGTGGAAAGAGGAAGAATGATAAGGGCTGAACAGGGGCTGGATGCTCTCAGAAAAGAATGCGATTCTGTTGTAATACTTGACAACAACAAACTACTTGACTTTGTGCCTCATCTTCCAATAGGAAAGGCATTTTCAGTGATGGACCAACTTATATCAGAAACAGTTAAGGGAATATCAGAAACAATAGTTGAACCATCAATGATAAACCTTGATTATGCTGATGTTAAAACAATTGTGACAAGTGGCGATGTCGCCGCCATGCTGTGGGGAGAAGGCGCAACCAGAGAAGGACCAGAGACAATAGCTCACGAAACAATGCATCATCCTTTGCTGGATGTTGACTGCAAAGGGGCAAAGGGATGCTTAGTTCATATAACTGGAGGACCAGATATGACTCTAGAATTTGCAGAAAAGGTTACAGAATATTTGACGCAGGAACTTGATCCATATGCAAATGTTATAATGGGAGCGAGAGTGGATGAATCATACAATGGAAAATGCAGAATAATGGCAATAGTTACTGGTGTTTCTTCGCCATACATTTTGTCTCCAAAAGACGATAATGTTGTTCTTCCAAGATGGGAGAATGGACAGAAAATGGGGATAGACCTGATTGGCTAAACCTCTTCCCCTATATTTTTATTTCTTCTCCATTTTCTGGAATGTATACTTCTGCAAAATCTATTTCTTCTGCAAGTTTTTCAGGATTTTCTGAATGAAACAGAACTACATTTTCTGGAGAACACCCCTTTATGAATTTTAACAGCTCATTATGACCTGCATGTGCTGAAAAATCATAATATTTAACCTTGCAGTTAACCTTTGTTTTTATTCCATATAAATCTATTTCTCTGTTTTCCAGCAACATTCTTCCATTTGTTCCCTCCACCTGATAACCAGTAATTATAACAGCAGATTTTGGGTCATCTTTAATTTTATCAATATACCATATAACAGGACCTCCATTAACCATCCCGCTTGTAGTCAAAATCAAGCCAGATTTAAGTGCAAGTTTTCTTCCATGGCCTGAATAAACAAAATTAATCTCTTCAAATATTTTTTTCAATCTATCTGTATTTTTTATGTATTGCCTATATTTCAACATAATCTCAGATATTTTATATCCCATCCCATCAAGCCATATTTCTTCACCCATTCTATCAAGAATTAATGCTATTTCCTGTGTCCTTCCAACAGCAAATGCAGGAATAATAACTTTCCCTCCCCTTTTAAGAATATCTTCAATCTCATCAATAAATTCTTTCTCCATTTCATCTCTATCTGGATGATTCACTCCAGCATATGTACCTTCTATAAAAAGAGTCCTGCATTTTACAGGTTTTGCCCCTTCAACAAGATTTGTATCTATTGTATTTATGTCGCAGGCGAAAGCAACTTCTGAATCAACCATCTCAACTAAAACAGAACCAGGTATATGACCAGCTGGATGAAAATGAAATTCAAAATCATTTATCAGGAATCTGTCATTCTGTTCATAATAAACAAATCTATCATTAATTATTTCAACTTCATTTTCTCCATATGGAAATGAACGTCCCTTTGCATATGCAAGTTTTAACGAATCCCTATACAAAATTTCTGCTATTTCTGCAGTTAGACGAGTTGAAAAAACATTTGTATTGTATCTACTGCACAGCCATGGCATCATTCCAGAATGGTCTATATGGGCGTGGGTGAGAAAAGCATTTCTTATTTCGGGAGATTCAATTGGATATTTTGGTGGTTCTTGAGGCATGAATCCATAGTCAACCAGAAATTCTATTCCGTCAAATTTATTGAATAAGCCAACTCTGCCTACTTCTCTGCCACCGCCGAGTATTTTTGTTATCATTTTTATTGTAAAATGAACTTCATATTAATATTTTTAGTTTACTTTGGTGCTGTTAACTTAAGCATTGCAGCATCTCCTGCAATGCTAAAATAAAACGTTCATACTCATTGTCTATCTTTATGTTTCTCTGATAAAATACAGGAGAATTATTAGATAAACTCTGATGACTCCGTATCCAGTTATAGTAGAAAATGTAAATGGAAAACCATAGATAAACATGTCTTATTTTCCATCTTTTACTCGGAAAATAATTATCAAATACTCTGGTTCTATCCTTTATTGTTTCTATAACTCTTTCCACATAATT
>DRIF01000112.1 GCA_011052825.1 Thermoplasmatales archaeon | reverse complement strand
GAATTCATTTAATAATACAATCCATCACAATAATTTCATTGACAATGGAATAAATGCATATGATAATGGCATTAACAAATGGAATACAAGCATAGGAAATTATTGGTATGACTACAGTGGCATAGATGAGAATGAAGATGGAATAGGGGATACACCATATGAAATAGGAATAAATAATGATAAAAAGCCATTGATGAACAGAATAGAACATCCTCCATTGTTTGTATGGGTGAGTGATGAATTCACATCATCAACACCTGGATGGAATGTTGACCACTTTGATGATATACAGAATGCAGTTGATGCAGTTGCTGAGGGAGGAAGCATTTATGTATACTGGGGAAGTTATGATGGAGTAGAAATAAACAAGGAAATGAATATAATTGCTGAGGAAAATACTCTAATAAATTCAGATGAGGATGGCTTATTAATAAGTTCGGATAATGTAACTGTAAAAAATTTTTTAATTTCTGCAGATGAAAATGGTATAAAAATAATGAATTCATGTGATGTCATTATAGAAAAATGCAATGTAACTCAATCTAACTTTGGACTGTATGCAGTAAACTCCATCAATTGTTCCATTTCCAACAGCAACTTCTATGAAAATATAAAAGGAATTTATTTATTTAACTCCTCTAAAATATCAATTTTCCATTGTAGGATTTATAATAATTCTTATTTTGGTGTCGAAATAAGTCATGGCTCAGTTAATAACCAGATAAGTGATTGTCATATAGAGAATAATGGTAACTATGGCGTATACATTACCCAGAATTCGAATGGAAACAAAATATATCATAACAACTTTGTGAATAACTCTGCCTACGACATATGCGATAATGAATGGGGTTCTACTTATGAACATGTTCTTGGAAACTACTGGAGTGATTATAAAGGCGAGGATTTATATCATGGAAAAAATCGTGATATTCCAGGGAGAGACGGCATTGGAGATACACCATATGAGATAGAGGGGGGTGAAATGGATGCATATCCACTTATGCAAGAAATAATATTATTCCCTAAAAGATTAACCCCTGAGGAAATAGATAATAAATGGGCTCTTATCTGTGTTTCCGCAAATGATTTTTATGAGGAGCCATATTATATCTTTCCAGATATGGATGGTTTTCCAGCGCAGGGATTACAGGCATATTATACGCTAAAAGCAAATGGCTACCCAGATGACCATATTATTTTTATGCTTTGGCATGATAACGATAACTATGTTAGTATTTATGGAGGACACAATGATTTATTAGGACCACCTCCAAAAATAGGCGGACCAAATGAACCACCCGAGATAGATTACGACCATAATACTCCTCTCCCATCTGGAGTAAATAACTGGTATGAGTTGTTACAATATAATGTAAATTGGTTAGCAAGCAATGTAGGACCAGATGATGAGGTATTGATTTATTTGATAAATCACGGAAATTATAATAATACTACAAAAAAAGGCGTATTTTGTTTTGAAGATGGAAGCCCAGTTTTACCTGAGGATGTTTTTGATGACTGGATCGATAATATAAGCTGTAAAAGAATGACTATTCTTATTGATACTTGTTTCAGCGGAGATTTTATAGATGCACCTATTGATCCTGGATTTGATTCAGGAATAGATGATGAGACAAATAGAATACTTGTTTCAGCAGCTGGTGATTGTGCCGGTTGGTATTATCTATTATCAAGTGAAGATAATTGGGCGGGTTCGTTTTTCTTCCATCCATTCTTCGAGAAAATAAATAGAGGAGAATCGATAAGAGATGCATATGAGTATGCGTGTTCTTATGTGCCCCCAGGAGAATTTATGAATTTATCAGAGTCGCAAAATCCTCAACTTATCGACAATATTGGCGATAGTAATAAATACAATTTTGTGAAAAGAATTCTCCCTGATTTTGTATGGGTTAATCAGATATTTAATTCATCATTTCCAGGTTGGGGCTTGGATCATTTCACATCTATCAACGAAGGAGTAACAGGAGTGATGGATGGTGGGGGTTGTTTTGTTTTTTCTGGAATATTTGAAGAAAATGTGAATATCACCAAGAAAATATATCTTAGTGGAATGCAAAAAGAAGAGACGATAGTAGAAGGAAATGGAATAAGTGTTTTTGATATAACAGGAAATAATGTGGAGATTTGTCATTTTGGTATCAGGAATTGCTGGAACGATAAGGGAATAGCAATTAATGCTGATAATATTACAGTATCTGAGTGTGGGATCTATGATAACTATTATGGTGTTTATATATCTGGAAAAAATATAACTATAGAAAAGAATAAAATATATGAAAATTCTTTCATTGGCTTAGTGGCAAAAAACACAAATAATTCAATAATAAAGGATTGTAACATATATAGAAATAATAAGGGATTAGTATTTTCATGTGCCTTCCAAAATCGTATAGAAAAAAATGAAATAACAAACAACTCTGTAGTAGGGTTAGAAATGTCTCATTCCTCTAATAACACCATCCGTTATAATACCTTTAATAACTCTATATATGGAGTTTGCATAGAGGAATCGTCCTATGGGAATTTATTTTATCTTAATTCCTTTGTCAACAATGAAATAAATGCATATGATAATGGCATTAACAAATGGAATACAAGCATAGGAAATTACTGGTATGATTATAGTGGCATAGATGAGAATGAAGATGGAATAGGGGATACACCATATGAAATAGATGAAGATACATTTGATTATCTTCCATTAATCAGAATGGCTGGATTTCCAGTAGCTTATTTCAATTATACTCCTCCATTGCCTTCAACATTTGAAGATGTTATTTTCAATGATAAATCAATTGATTTTGATGGTTATATTGTAAGCTATACATGGAATTTTGGAGATGGAAGCATAAGTCATGAGCAAAACCCCTCGCACCAGTATGAAGACAATGGAACATATTATGTGAATTTAACCATAGTTGACAATGATGGAAACACGCATTCCATTCAAAAAGAAATTACAGTTCTGAATACTCCTCCAGTTGCAGACTTCTCATTCTCACCAGAAGAACCTTCCACTGAAGATGTTATTCAATTTAATG
>DRIF01000111.1 GCA_011052825.1 Thermoplasmatales archaeon | reverse complement strand
GTTGTAAAAATTATTGATGCTTTAGGAAATGAAACAAATTATGAATATGATGCAGTTGGAAATATAATTAATTTTACAGATGCAAATGGACATACCACTTTATATGAATATGATGCTTTGAATAGAGTTGTAAAAATTATTGATGCTTTAGGAAATGAAACAAATTATGAATATGATGCAGTTGGAAATATAATTAATTTTACAGATGCAAATGGACATACCACTTTATATGAATATGATGCTTTGAATAGAGTTGTAAAAATTATTGATGCTTTAGGAAATGAAACAAATTATGAATATGATGCAGTTGGAAATATAATTAATTTTACAGATGCAAATGGACATACCACTTTATATGAATATGATGCTTTGAATAGGTTGATAAGTATCACAGATTCCACAGCCATTTCTTCCTATTATACCTATGATGCAATGGGGAATCTAAATAGCTATACAGATTTTCGAGGATATACCACAACATATTCATATGATGCGTTAAATCGTCTTATTTCAATAACTGATGCAACAGGCAACAGTACATATTATGCGTATGATGGAGTAGGAAACATTATTTCAATAACAAATTCACGTGGACATACCACAACATATTCATATGATTCTCTGAACAGATTGCTTTCTGTAACAGATTCCATGGGCAATACAAAAAGCTATGAATATGATGCAGTTGGGAATATAATTAATTTTACAGATGCCCGAGGTTATGCTACATTATATACTTATGATTCTCTGAACAGATTAATTCAGATAAAAGATGCTTTGGGACACACTATTTCATATTCCTATGATGCTGTTGGCAACAGAATATGTTCTATAAACGAAAATGGTTATACGACTACATACGAATATGATGCTCTAAACAGATTGATTAAATGGACGAATCCATTAAATCATTCCATTTATTACACCTATGATGCTGTTGGTAATAAAATTAGAATAACTGATGCAAATGGCATAAGCACTAACTATGTATATGATGAACTCAATCAGCTTATCTGTATTATTGATGCAATGGGCAACATAATAAATTATAGTTATGATCCAGTAGGAAATCTAATAAATGTCATCGATCCAAATGGTGGCACATATTCATATGAATATGATTCTTTAAATAGAATCATTAATTTTTCTCTTCCGAGTGGAAAAAGTACGATTTATTCTTATGATGAAAATGGAAACGTTATTAGCAAAATATTGCCCAATTTAAATCAACTAAATTATTCCTACGATTCTCTTAATAGATTAACACAAATTAGTTATCCAGATGGTAACAGCATTTCCTATTCTTACGACTCTGGTTCAAATCTCATATCTGCAGTAAATAATAATGGAATCGGAAATGTTACCATTATGTATGATGAAAACAATAGGCCTATTTCTGTTGAAACAGATTATGGGACATTTACTAAAAGTATCACTTACACATATGATGAAATAGGAAATATTATAAATATTACAGATGGAAGTTTTATAATCCATTATGAATATGATGAACTGAATCGAGTTGTTAGCATAAGTAATTCAAGTAGTGTCTTTCAATTTGAATATGATAATGTAAGCAATAGGATTTCTCTTATTTATCCAAATGGTATGAGCGTAAATTATGTCTATGACAAAGCCAATAGACTCATCAATCAGACATTGAGAAATTCAACAGATGACGTCATTAGTTATTATGCATATACGTATGATAATTCTACAAATAAATTATCCATTAATGAAATTGCAGGGACTACCACATTCCAGTATGATTTATTGTACCGAATTGTTAATGTAACTCATCCTTCAGGTTCATTTACGAAATATACATATGACGCTATTGGAAATCGTTTGAGTAAGAAAGAAAGTGGTAATCCTGCAATTATCTATACATATGACATTGATAACAAACTTCTTCAGGAGGGAAACATTTCATATGTATATGACAGTTGTGGAAATCTAATAAACAAAACAACTCCTAATGGAACCATTCTTTACAACTATGATTGGGAAAATAGACTAATCCATGTAAATAATGTTGGAGGCATGCAAATATTCTACAACTATTCACCACTTGGTAAAAGAATAGAAAAAACAAATGCTTCAGGAACATGTTATTATCTTTATGATGGAATTGATATTTTATCGGAATTGGATATTAACGGAAATCAAACTGCAAGATATATGCACACGCCAGTTATTGATGAGACAATTTGCATGGTTAGAAACGATACATCTTATTTCTTTGAAATGGACGGTCTTATGAATGTTAGACAAATCTTTAATGATAGTGAAGTGTTAAAAGCAAGCTATGAATATGATGCTTTTGGAGTTATTCTTCAGCAAACGGGGGGAGCTAACAATCCATATCGTTTTAAAGGAAGAGAATGGGATGCCGAGGTAGGGTTGTATTATTATCGTAATCGTTACTACGATGCAGAAATTGGCAGATTTATTACTCAGGATCCAATAGGTTTGAAGGGAGGAATTAACCTTTATACATATGTAAACAACAATCCAATAAATTTTATTGATCCTTTTGGATTGGAAACAAAAAGCACTAAAGCATTAGAAGAAAAAATTAAGGAGCTGGAAGAAGAAATAAAATCAGCAGAAGAAGCTTTAGAAGAGGTAAATGAAGAAATTAAAAAATTGGAAGAAGATATAGAAAAATTGACACAGCTTATTGATGCCCTAGGAAAAGATATAGAAAGACAGCGTGGAGAGTATCCTGAAAAAGCAGCAGAAACACTAAAAAAGGCATGGGATATTGTATCTGCCTTCATGCCACCTACTCCCAAATCACTAATCGAACTTGTGCCTGATGCTATAGAATTTCTTGGTTCGCCAGTCGATCCAGAAGAAATGGGTGTTCCAAGCAAAGTTGCAACAATTAACTGGAAACTGTTGCCAAAATTAGAAGAAACAATGAAAGAATTAGATGAAAAATGGGAAGATTTCCACAGAATCACAGAATACATAGGAGAATTAAAGAATGAGCTAGATTCTCTCAAACTGCAACTCGAAAAAGAAAGGGCAAAAGAAAAGAACGAGGTAGGTGGCGGAGGAGCTTCTGATTCTGGCCCACATAGACCATCTGGTCCACCAAAAACACCTCCTGTACCAACAGGTAGAGGCGGAAGAAATCCATTTCCTCCTATGCCTATTCCTCAACCCTCTCCAAAGCCACCTAAGGCCCCTCCAAAGCCAAGTGGTGAAAAAAAGCCGAAGGGGACAAGTGGCGGAAAGGAAAAAGGTTCAGCAAAAGATGAAATAGATGTTCCCGACTGGTCAGATCTCGAAGAACCAATACTTCCTGGAGAAATCGATTGGCCAATTTCTCCTCCAAAGCCACCTAAGGCCCCTCCAAAGCCAAGTGGTGAAAAAAAGTCTAAAAGTGTTCCCACTCCAAAATCCAAAATGAAACCATCTTCAGAAATTATGGATCCAACCGGTGCTTTATATCCTAAGGCGGGTATTCCCGAAATTCCTTCAGAATATAAGAATATACTAAAAGGCGAAGACAATCTCTATTTCATCTCATGGAATGATGCAGGTATAAAAGATTCAAACATTCATAGCGGAGATTATCGCAATATTGGAAATGATACACTTAATGTTACCGTTCAAAACAATGGTGATTACAATATAACATTCATGGTGAATTTTTCTCTTGAAAGATGGGGAACATGCCTTGTCGGAGTTATGAATGAGAGTTTTGAAGGAGTATTTCCTCCACCTGGATGGCAGATTTATCATCTAGGAAATGGTAATACATGGATGCAAACCAACTGGCCCCATATGGGCAATTATTCAGCCACAATAAATACAACAGTGCCTCCTCCACCTGTGCAAAATTATAATGAATGGTTGATTACAGATAGCTATAATTTAAGCAAGATTGTATCTCCAATGCTATCTTTCTGGTATTTTGCATGGTCATCAGGTATTTTCAATTCTGATTTGCAAATTTGGGCTTCAACAGATGGAGGAACTACGCCACAAGATTTTATAAATAATGGTACTCTCTTAACAGATATTGATCCTATTCCAGCTATGACATGGATTAATGAACCTGTTGACCTTATTTCTCTTCAAGGAGAGGAAAATGTGCATTTAGCTTTTGTTTTAGCTGGAGAAGAATATGACTTCATGGAATTCTACTTAGATGATGTAATGATTGAAGGATATGAACTTGGATGGGAGGAAGTGGATTCAGGTAACAATGGACCCTATGAGATTGACCCAGAAGCATGGATTGAATCATTCTTTGATGTATTTTATGATGCAGAAGGGGAATATAGGGCAACATTCAGCTTAGACAGTCCTCTTAAAGGAGACTGGTCTGATGATGACCCAGATAATGATGTATATCAGGCAATATATATGGTTGTAAACGATACCACTCCTCCATCCATAGCAAATGTAACCGCTAACCCCTCTATCCAAGATGTTGATAAATATGTAAACATAACATGTGATGTTACAGATGATACAGGTGTGGCAACTGTTAGAGTAAATATTACTTTTCCTGACTCGTCCTATATAAATAATACTATGGCAAACATTGCTGACACCGATACATACTACTTCAATAGAACATATATGGTGCAAGGTACTTATTCATTTATTATATGGGCAGTAGATGTAGTAAACAATACTAGTATCTCCGTAGGAGGATTTGCCATACAGGATTTAACTCCGCCTGGTAGCAGGCTAACAATAGGAGACCCACACTATATAGATGGTATAGTAACTTGGGTAACAAGTGATACTCCATTTATAATAACCGCCTCTGACAATGATGCTGTTCCAGATTCCGCCCCTGAATTATCAGAAGTTAAAACAATATACTATTCCATTGATGGAGGCCCTCCCATGATATATAATGGTGCTTTCAATTTATCGGGATATCCACCTAGTGTTCCTCATTCTATAACTTACTGGAGTATTGACTACGCAAATAACACTGAGTCAACAAACGAGTACCACAACATTTTTATAGACGATACTCCACCAGAATTGCATAATGGAAATGTTGAACCTACTTCTGGTAATGAATCCTCAGTTTATAGATTTAATGTAACCTATTTTGAAGACACAGGTAGAGCAATCAGCCTTTTCACTGACCCATTTATAGATGTTTCACCTGCAGTTAATGACGAGCATCCAAGAAAAGTTGTAGATTATGAAGGAAATGAACACTATGTATGGATGAGCAATAGAGATGGAAAATGGGAAATATATTACAAACAGATAGACCCCGATGGCATAAAAGACCATACAGCAACAGTTCAAAAAATAACAAGTAAAATCCTCGTCAATGATACAAGGATATCGGACCTCAATAATTCTCATTCCATGTATCCGTCTCTTGCGTTGGAGACTCATGAAGAAGTGTTTATCAATGATACAATTTATAAAGATAAATATGCTATTCTTGCTGCACCAGTTCGTCATTACATTGATCAACAGCAGAAGAGTTATGATAATAAAGTAACAGTCAATCAAACACCGCCACCTTGGCAGGAATATCAACCAATCAAGGGTTTAGCGAAACTACCAGATGGAGGATATTATATCTGGATTGATGTTGTTATCTATAAATATGCAAACTATACATACAACAACTCTATCCCTCTTACAATAGAAGTGAGGCCTCAGGCACCTGGAGGCGGTCCAGATTATAGTCCAGGTGTGCAACCTTTGTTCTTGCACCCAGTTTTTCCATCAGAGATATTGGATGGTTACTCATGGTTGGCATTCTATGATATGGTCAGCTCTGATTATATTGCCGGTCAGAAATACTGTATTATCCTCAAATCTACACAGCCATATGATTGGTGCTACATGAACAGTGACGTTTATCCAAATGGCGATTCAAGTTTAGGAACCGATAAAGATTTTACATTTATAGCAAGATATAACTGGCCTGAAATTCGATTTAAACACGAGATAAGCATGTTAAGAGATTATTTGTTATCCGAAGGATACACTGACAATAACATAACCGTACTCACCATCAATTACTGGATTGATAATTTAAGATGGAGAATACCTGATGAGGGATATGGATATTATGACCCACAAAACTTTTATTGGGAATGGCAACCTCTTCCATACGATTTCAACAGCGAATCTTCATGGATAGATGGTGACGCTACGTATAGTAATTTATGGCAAGCATTAAATCAAACCAGGCAGAACGCAACTATTGATGATCTTATTTTTATTAATCTAATGAATCATGGCGGAGGATGGATTCCACAATGTGGATGTGGAGGAATAGCAAATGGAAATAGGCCAAATGGTCGCTCGGATCCTAAGATTGACAATGATGAAATAAATGATGGTATGGAAGAATACTTCTGTACTTATAGTGACCCAAATGAAGGATGGAATAAATCAAACTATTGGTATGATGATGAATTGGATATAGTATTGGATCAAATGAGCTATAAACACATGGTTGTATTAGTTGATACATGTCATTCTGGTGGATTCATACCGGACATTAGTGGTCCAAATAGGATTATATTAACCAGCGGACGCGAAGACGAAACAACTTATTCTTATTACTACAGATTCTATGAAAGAATCAATATCTCTCGATCTCCTGATGCTGATGTAAATGGCGATGGCAAAATTTCAGTAAGAGAAGCACATTTTTATGCTGTTCAACAACATCCATTAGAGCACAACAATCGGACAATTCAACATCCTCAGATAGATATTTGGGATAATCTCCATGTTGTATGGGCTGACAAGAGGGATGGCAACTCTGAAATATATTATTCAAAAGTCGGTAGTATAATAAATTGTTCCTCATTAAATAATGGTGTGGATTTAACTATCCCTGATATACCTGTATCCGCCATAGATGGTAATGATTCAGGCAGAATAGTTACAAATCCTGTTGATGGTGCAAATGCTGCTTTTATTGAGCATCCAGATATAGATATTGACTCAGAGAATAATATACATATTGTATGGAGTGATGAACGAGATGGAAAGTGGAAAATATATTATCAGAAGCAAGATAATGGTGTTCTTCCAACTGTTATTATAGATGACATGAGAATAGCAGGTATTTGGAGTACAAACATTTCTATATGTCCTGTAATCGCAATCGGCACAGACGATAAAGTTCATATTGCATGGCAGGACAACTTCCACGGCGGAATCTGGGAAATTTTTTATCAGAAACAGACCAATAACGGAACAGTTATTGTAAATGATAAAGTAGTCACCAGCATCGACGGATATAACTCTACCAAGCCAGATATTGGTGTTGCACCTAACGGATTTGTCCATATTGTTTTTATGGATGAGAGACAAAATGACCCGGGTCATGAAGGAGAGGGGACACACAAAGCTGGGTATTGGGAAATTTATACAGTAAGAATTGATACAACTGGAAAAGCGCTCAAGGTAAAAAGGCAGAGTGACATGAAAGATCCAGGCACATCATATGGAGTATATACTGGCCCTCCAGATGGATATTCTATGTATCCAAGGATTACTATAAATAACGTCGGTAAAAATCTCTTTATTACATGGCACGATAATAGGACAGGTGACTGGGAAATTTATTACACTGAAATATCAACCTCTTGCCACAATCCAAATACAGATATAAGAGTAACTATTGATACAGATAGAGACATGTATCCAGACATTGCTTTAGATAGAGATAGCAACCCAGATGTTATATGGCAGAGTGATAGAAACGGAGACTGGGATGTTATATGGAAATCATGGAATAAGGATAATTCTATTACTGTTGACATTGCTGGATTTTCTAATCATATGCTTCCTTATGATCCTAACGACAATGATGCGAGTGATGGCATAGTTTATAGCTATGGCACTTCCTTGCAACCAGGTTTCTATAACTATTCATTCTATGCATTCAATGGTTTACTCAATGCTAACACATCTTCGTATTTTGGGCCTTTGGTGAATGATACCATTCCTCCAGAAATTTTAAATGTTTCAGCAAGTCCAAATTCTCAGATGGCTGAGGAACGCGTTAACATAACATGCAACGTTACAGATAATGTTGCAGTAAATGTTGTTAAAGTAAATATAACATATCCAGACAGCAGTTATCATAATTTTTCAATGAATAGTGGAAGCTATTATTACAATGCTACTTATTCAATGATTGGAACATATCATTATTTCATATGGGCTAATGATACATCTGGCAACAGCAATATCTCTTCAATTTACAATTTTACAATAATTCAACAGCCAACAGTAGATTATATTTTCATTACATTTGAAAGTAAAAATGAGATTTTTGACTGCAATATTTCAACAAACTTTTCTTTCATTGCTTATGCTTCAGCATTTAACAACACATATGGTTTCATTGATTTCATTGATGCAAACTGGAGTATCGTCAACTATGCATCAAATGCAAGCATAAATGCAAGCCATGGAAAAAGCATTCTATTTAATTCAGGATGGAATGATGGAACTGCAATACTGACAGCAGAATATAATGGGCATAATGACAGCGTTGTTTTCAATATAAATTCAAGTTTATTTTCCTTCATGCTTTACAAAGGATGGAACTTGATTACATTGCCCTGTGAAAATTCATACAATGCTTCTTCATTGTTTAATGACATAGAAGGATGTAGCATTATTCTGGGATGGAATGCAAACGTGCAGGATTTCATTATTTATGTTCCTGGTTCCCCATATGATTTTGCTATAGAGAATGGAAAGGGATATTTCATTGGAATGAGTCATGATTCAATATTTTCTTTAGTTGATATACCAGTACAGAACGTTTCAGTTCATCTTTATATAGGATGGAACATTCTTGGATGGTTTAATTCATGGCAAACAAATGCTTCATCATTATACAATGCAATTCAGGGATGCACACTCGTTTTAAAATGGAATGCAAGTATGCAGGACTTTGATTTATATGCTCCAGGTGTACCAAATGATTTTGTTATAGCGAGAGGAGAAGGCTTTCTGGTTGCTGTTGATGAGGAAAGCGAATGGCATGGTGAAGGATAAAAAAAATCTTACCTACCACAAATTTTTCACACATAGCTATATTTTATTAGCATGGTAAATAAAAGATTTATTAGAAAATTCTATTTAAGTTGTTTCCCTCCTATTCTAAAATAGGATTGCAATGATATTTCATAGCAATCTTTATAAATCCTTTCCTATAGTATTAATAAAGAGGGTGTAAATATGGATAAAAGAGGGGTAGTAATTTATATCTCTTTTTGTATTGGAGTATTTTTGTTTATGATGAATGGTGTAATACAAGCAAATGAGAAATATGGAACTCTATCCTCCATCCTGTATGTTGGTGGTTCTGGCCCAAACAACTACACAAAAATTCAGTATGCAATAGACAATGCAAGCAATGGAGATACAATTTTTGTTTATTCTGGCATATATTATGAGAATGTTGTTGTAAATAAAAGCTTAAATTTGATTGGCGAAGATAAAAATACAACAATAATAGATGCTTCATACGCTGGGAGTGTAATTTATATCTTTACAGATCATGCAAATATTAGCAATTTCAAGATAAATAATAGTGGATATCTTGAAGCAGGAATCTACATTTCTTCATCTAATAATACAATCTCAAACTGTAACATTTCAAACAATGGTTATGGCATCTATACTCAACATTCTTCCAGCAATACAATCTCTAACTGCAATATTCATTCAAATAATGATCAGGGCATTTTAGTTTATTATTCATCCAATATTACGATCTCAAACTGTAACATTTATTTAAATACCAATGAGGGAGTGGTATTTTATTTTTCATCCAGTAATACAATTTCCAACTGTAACGTTTATTCAAATAATGAATACGGCATCTATGTTTGTTATTCATCCAATAATACAATTTCCAACTGTAACGTTTCAAACAATGAATACAGCATGGTACTCGATTACTCAAATAATAGCATTATTACAAAAAATATTGTCTCAGATAATAACTATGGTGGTATATTCATTGGAAATTCGATAAATAATCACATCTATCATAATAACTTGATAGATAATAATCTAAATGCATATGATATTGGCAACAATACATGGGATGATGGCTATCCTTCCGGGGGAAATTACTGGAGTGATTTTGATGAACCAAGTGAAGGAGCGTATGATAATAATAGTGACGGAATAGTTGATACACCATACAACATTCTTGGTGGAAGTAATGTAGATAGATATCCATTAATGTATCAGGTTGGAAAATTTATAATAAAATTAAGTAAGGAGTGGAATTTGATTACGTTACCTTGCAAAAATTCATACAATGCTTCTTCATTGTTTAATGACATAGAAGGATGTAGCATTATTTTGGGATGGAATGCAAACGTACAGGATTTTGAACTGTACGCTCCAGGTGTGCCATATGATTTTGCCATAGAGGATGGATATGGTTATTTTATTGGAATGAAAAATGATTCAATATTTTCTTTGGCTGACGTTCCAGTAGAGAATGTTTCTATTCCACTATACATTGGATGGAACATGCTTGGATGGTTTAAAGAAAATGTAACGACTGCAAGTAGTATATACCAAAATATAACTGGATGTAGCATTGTGTTGAGATGGAATGCAAGTATGCAGGACTTTGATTTATATGCTCCTGGCGTGCCAAATGATTTTGTTATAGCGAGAGGAGAAGGCTTTCTGGTTGCTGTTGATGAGGAAAGCGAATGGCATGGTGAAGGATAAAAAAAATCTTACCTACCACAAATTTTTCAGGACTGCACAATTTCATTTATTTCCGAAAGGTTTATAAATGCTAATACTCCCTCCTTCCTTTTATATACCCATAGAAGATTTAAATTCAATAAACCTGTTATACAGCGTCCTAAGGTGGACACAGGTGTTATTTCTTTTTTCTTTTTCTATAAATATAGAAGGGCGGGGCGGGATTTTCAACTGCTTTTTGAAGCATATTTTTGAACCCGCGTATGCGGATCTGCAGTCCGCCACCCTGCCTCTAGGTGACCCGCCCTTAAGATAGAATCTTCTTGGCTTTTTAACTTTTTTCTATTTCAATAGATGATATGAGCATGGCAGATAAAAGAGAAATTATTGCGCCATAAATGAAAGGTAATATTGGAAGCAAATCCCACAATATTCCTGCTATAAGGTTTGCGGGTATTGTTGCAAAACCAACAGATGCTTGGAATATTCCCTGTGCAGTTCCTTTATAGGTACTTAAATCTGATACAAGCGCTCTCTGTGTTCCTTCAAGAAGAGCAAATGTTAATCCATATGCCATGAAAAGAAGAGCAGAGACAACGAAAAAGAGATATGATGAAAAGTTAGGAAGGAAAATAAATCCAATACATACAAAGGTAAATGTGATATAGCCAAAAAAGATAACTATTTTCCTTCCAAGTTTATCAGATAGTCTTCCAAAATATGGGGAGAAAACTGCATAAAAAATATTAAAAAATGTGTATATAAGAAGGACATATGAAATGCTTTCATATGTAATTTCCTTCCCTGCCAACCTCCACAAAAAAAACATACTACTGAAATTTCCTAAGGAAAATAAAGTTACTACAGCAACAAATTTTTTTAGTTCTGGACACATCTTTTCTTTCTTTTCCTCTTTTTTAAAAAATTTTTCTTTAACAAAAAATATTGGTGGTATGGAAAAGAATGCAATTATTCCTGCTATAATCAATATTATTTTTATTTCAAATTTAAATATCCAGAAAAATATGAACGCCATCAAACTTCCAGCAATTGCGCCTGCAGTATCCAAGGCACGATGTATTCCATATGCTTCTCCTCTCCTTTCCTTATACAAATCTCCAATTAATGCATCTCTGGGGGAACCTCTTATGCCTTTGCCAATTCTTTCTACACTTCTCAAAAAAACAAGATGCCACCACTGGGAAGATAAAGGAAAAAATAATTTTGAAATCGCAGATAAACTATATCCGGACGTAATGAATATCTTTCTTTTACCAAATTTATCTGAAAGATGCCCTGAAAAAATTTTGGAAATGCTTGCTATTCCATCTCCCAAACCAGCAATTATCCCTAAAGCTATGCCTCCTCCTCCCAAAAATGCAACAAAAAACGGTAAAATAGGAAATATCATTTCACTGCTTGCATCTGCAAAGAAACTTATGATTCCGAGTAAGAAAATATCACGGGAAAGTTTTTCCATGAAGAAAAATAAACATCATATAATTATTTTTTGCAATTCTTAGCGTTGTCCGAAAAATAAATTTAGATATTTTTATTCTACATAATGGATGGGATGCAATAAGGATAAGAAAGTAGACAGAAAATTCAAAACCAATTGGAAGATATACAATCTTGCTATGAAAAATGAGGATGAATGGTTCATTCAAAACGCAAAGAAAATCATTGACAGGATGCCTGAACCATGGGAAATTTCCAAAAGAGGTAGACCTCCACATCCTCCAAAGTCATTGGTTCTGGCATTATTACTTAAATCAAAACATCAGAAAACTTAT
>DRIF01000110.1 GCA_011052825.1 Thermoplasmatales archaeon | reverse complement strand
ACAGCACTCATAGAGAACCTGAACTCATTTCTCAGGGACTCTATACAGTACTTGGTTAGAAGAACAAGGAGAATTGCTCGACTGTTGGCATGGCTGAGGGATACAATCTTTGGTTATGCTTTCTTCCATAACTATCTCAAACCTCACTGGAAGTTGAGCGAGAGATCAAGTAAGAATTGGATAAAAAACGGTGTGACACCAGCTATGAGTTGTGGTGTTGCAGAGGTTCAATATTCCCTCCATGAAGTTTTAACGTTTCATCAACTCTAAACTAGTGGGGTGCCCTAACTTGTTAACTTTTCAGTTAATTTTTGATTTGAAATTTAAAATGCAAGCGTTATTCTTATATACTAAAAGCATATTTGCCTGTTAGCATGGGTAGAGGAATATATGCAGCCAAGAAGTTGAAGGAAACAAGGCAGAAGTTTAGATGGCATGATAGGTATTACAAAAGGAGAATGTTAGGTTTAAAAAGAAAAACAGACCCCCTCGGTGGTTCTCCACAGGCGAGAGGGATTGTCCTTGAAAAGGTTGGTATAGAGGCAAAACAGCCAAATTCTGCCATCAGAAAATGTGTTAAAGTGCAGTTGATAAAAAATGGGAAAATTGTAACCGCCTTTGCTCCTGGCGATAAGGCAATAACATTCATTGATGAACATGATGAAGTTTTAATAGAAGGTATAGGGGGAAGAATGGGTCGTTCAAAGGGAGATATTCCAGGAGTTAGGTATAAAGTAATTAAAGTTAATAACGTTTCATTGGATGAATTGGTTAAAGGAAAAGTAGAAAAACCAGTGAGATAAAATGGCTGAATTATTATTTGGAAAATATGATGTGGAAAATATTGTTATAAGAGACATGGGGCTTAGCCAGTATATTAATTTAGATACTAAAAAGCTTCACACCCACGGAAAACATGGAAATAAAAGATTCAAAAAGGCGAGCCTTTCTTTAATAGAAAGACTTGCAAACAATATGATGAGAACAGAGAGGTATACTGGGAAAAAATCAAAAGCAATTAATACAATAAAAAAATCCTTTGAAATTATAGAGAAAAGAACCAAGGAAAACCCTGTACAGATATTAATAAGGGCCATAGAAAATGCAGCCCCGCGTGAAGAAACGACACGCCTTTTTTTAAGTGGAATATACGTTCCCCAGGCAGTTGACAGTGCCACCTTGAGGCGTCTGGATATTGCCCTTAGGAATATATGTAGGGGGGCAATTTCAAAGACATTTAGAAATAAGAAAAGCATTTCAGAATGCCTGGCTGATGAAATCATACATGCTGCAAATGATGATGCATCCAGTTTTGCAGTCAGTAAAAAACTTGAAATAGAGAGAATAGCACAGAGTGCAAGGTGATTTTATGGGAAGGAAAGAAGAGAATATTAGGAAAGCAAAGGAATTGAGATACATTCCAGAAAAGATAAGGAATATTGGCGTAGTTGCCCATATTGACCATGGAAAGACGACATTTTCAGACAATCTTTTGGCAGGAGCTGGAATGATTTCTGAAGATTTAGCTGGACAACAGCTTGTTCTTGATTATGATGAACAGGAGCAGGCAAGAGGAATAACAATAAATGCTGCAGCTGCGTCAATGGTTCATGAGTTTGGTGGAGAGGAATATTTAATAAATCTGATAGATACACCAGGACATGTTGATTTTGGAGGAGATGTTACAAGAGCAATGCGTGCAGTTGATGGGGCAATAGTTGTTGTCTGTGCTGTTGAAGGAGTCATGCCTCAAACTGAAACTGTTTTGAGACAAGCCTTGAGAGAGAGAGTGAAACCAGTTTTGCTCATAAATAAAGTCGACCGTCTCATAAATGAACTCAAACTTGATGCTCAGGAAATGCAACAGAGATTTGTAAAAATTATATCTGAAGTTAATAAATTAATCAAAAAAATGGCCCCAGATGAGTTTAAAGAAAAATGGTTGGTTAAACCTGAAGATGGCTCTGTTGCATTTGGAAGCTCACTTCATAACTGGGCTATATCGGTTCCTTACATGAAAAAATCAGGAATAACATTCAAGGATATTTATGAACACTGTAAGAATGAAGATCAAAAGACACTTGCCAAAAAAGCACCAATCCATGAAGTTAGTTTGAATATGGTTATAGAGCATCTGCCAAATCCAAAGGAGGCCCAGGCATACAGAATACCAAATATATGGAGAGGAGACATAAACTCGCAAATAGGGAAAGCAATGATAGAATGCAATCCAAAAGGTCCTCTTTCTTTAATGGTGACAAAGATACTAATTGATCCTCATGCAGGAGAAATAACATTTGGAAGGGTTTTTTCTGGCACATTGAAAGAGGGCCAGGAAGTATGGGTTCTTGGAATGCCGAAGCCATCAAGAATACAGCAGGTTGCTGTTATGGTTGGTGACGATAGAATACAGGTTGAGGATGTTCCAGCTGGAAATATAGCTGCAATATCTGGGCTGAGAGATGCGTATGCTGGTGCAACTGTAACAACCATGCCTGATACAGAACCATTTGAGAGCATAAAACACATTTCTGAGCCAGTTGTAACTGTTAGGGTAGAAGCAAAAAGACCAGCAGATTTGCCAAAACTTGTTAAGGTTTTGAGGGATGTATCAAAAGCGGATCCTTCTATCCAAGTTGAAATAAATCAGGAAACAGGAGAATATTTAATGTCTGGAATGGGAGAACTTCATCTCGAAGTTACAGAATATCGTATAAAAAATGAACACAAGGTTGATATTATAACTTCAGAACCAACAGTTATTTACAGAGAGACAGTCCGCAAAAAAACACCTGTTGCATTTGAAGGAAAATCTCCCAATAAACACAACTATTTGTATGTTGAAGTTGAACCTCTGGAAGAGAGTGTAGTTAAAGCAATACTTGAAGGAGAAATACCAGAGAACGTTAAAAAATATAAAAAGGAAGTTGCAAAAAAACTGGAAAGCCTTGAAATGAGCAGAGAGGAAGCAAAAGGAATTTTTGGCTTAAAAGGTGCAAATATAATAACTGATGTAACAAAAGGTATACAACATCTGCATGAATCAAGAGAACTTCTCAAGCAGGCATTTGAAGAAGTTTGTGGAAATGGACCAAAAGCAGGTGAGCCACTTCAGGGAGTAAAGGTTAGGTTGGTAGATGCCAAATTGCATGAAGATGCAATACACCGTGGACCAGCCCAGCTCATACCTGCAATGAGAAATGCAATATACGGAGCAATGACTCTTGCAGAACCAATTCTGCTTGAACCAATACAAAAAGTATTCATTTCTGTTCCACATGAATTGATGGGAAATGTAACGAGAGAAATGACCCAGAGAAGAGGAACTATTCTTGATATAAAGAATGAGGGAGATATGAGTATAATACTTGCAAAAGCTCCAGTCGCTGAAATGTTTGGATTTGCATCTGCCATAAGAAGTGCAACAGGAGGAAGAGTTCTATGGAGTACAGAAAATATGGGATTTGAGCCACTTCCAGATTTCCTGCAGGATGAGATAACAAGGAAAATAAGGGAGAGAAAGGGATTAAAGCCAGAGCCATATACTGCAGATCATTACGCTGGTTAAGTTTGAATAAATAATTAATACTTCCTTGTATTTATCAAATATGGAAAGGAAAGCATACTTTGCATTCATTGTAGCAGTTATTATAGTTTTTTCTATAATAGTTATATTCAATGAGAGCAGAAAAAAAACTTCAACTGCAAAAGCCGAGAAAATTGTTATAGATGACTATGATCCAACAACAGATATAGAATTAATTTTCAGAATAGACAGAATAAGAAAAATTGATTTTGAGAGAGGAGAAAAGCCAACTATATTTTTGGAAATATCAATGAATGGAAAAAGTTATGAAGTGGGAGAATGGAAGGGAATTGATGTATATCCAAGATGGAGGCATATACAGAATGTTGATGATGGAAATGAAAATGTAACAATAGAAGTCAAACTTTATGAAAAGGTGGGAGAGGAAAATTTGATGAGTGATATAAGCCCCGAGAGAGGAGATTATACTGGAAAAACAATGAAAATCATTTATTCCTTAAAGACAGGAGAATGGCATGGAGATGATTATCTTAAAGATTCAAACGGATATGGGCATTGTAGTGGAACAGAAGATGGAAATTATGATGAAAACGACTATGAGATATGGTTTGATGTTTATCAAACAGATTATGATGGAGACCGCCTTACATGGTATGAAGAAGTTTTTGTTTACGGAACAAATCCAAACATAAGTGATTATGGAAAAGATTATGATAATGATGGGTTGCCAATAGAGTGGGAAGATAAATATGGTTACAATCCATTTGTTTATGAAAATCATTCAATGCTTGACCCAGATGGAGATGGGATACAAAATACAGAGGAATATTTGATGGCAGAATGGCATTCAGACCCTTTTGCCAAAGATATTTTTGTTGAAGTTGATTATATGGCTAACAGATTTTTTGGGAATACAACCTTCCCTGAATATTCAAAAGAAAAGGTTATATCAGCATTCACAAAACATAACTTCACTTTGAATATAGATGATGGGTTGATGAGCGGGGGCGGAGAAATTTTGCCTTATGAAAAGTTTTATACTCAAGAAAAGTTGTCGAGATATTATAAGGAATATTTTCTTCATAATGGGGAGAATGAATGGAGAAAAGGAGTGTTTAGATACTGTGTGATGGCTCATTATACAATTCCCTCCAAAAAAAATGTTGCTGGATATTCCTACTGGCCAACAAACGAAGATATATTCAATTGCTTTGTTATAGGAACGAGGGTGATAAAAAACTACCGCTTCACTCCTCTTTCAAGAGAAACTGCAATTGCAAGTTTATTCATGCATGAACTTGGACATACATTGGGCATATTCTGGCACACATTTCATGGATGCGATAATTCAACAACTATGTATCCATGGCTAAGTGGATGGGATATTTATGAAAATTACGAAAGTTGCATGAATTATAGATATGCATGGAGTCTTATTGACTATTCAGATGGAACTCATGGAGAAAATGACTTTAATGACTGGAGTCATATTGACCCAGCATTTTTCGAAAAAAGATTCTTTGCAGAACCACCAATAATTTTATAGAATATGTTGTAATATACACAAAATAAATATCTCTTTTCATTTACATTCATGAAATTATCACAGGAAATTCTTTCAAAAATGGAGAAAAAATATTCAAAGTATTGGTGGAAGGAGGATGAAGAACTTCAATATAAAAAAATATCAAAAGATGCTTTTAAATTGCTGATTTTTACAGTTCTATCTCAAAATACTTCTGGAGCCAATACAAGAAAAGCATATATTGGATTGCAGAAAAAATTTGATGTTACACCTAGCATCCTTGCAAATGTAGATGTTGAAGAAATTGCAGAAGCAATAAAACCAGGAGGGCTTCATAATATAAAGGCGAGAAGGATAAAAAAAATTTCTCAAGAAATTATTGAGAGATATGGTGGCGATTTAAATAAAATTTTGAATAAAAGAGAGAATTTAAAGGGAGAATTAATGAATCTTTCAGGTATTGGAAATAAAACTGCTGATGTTATAATTTCCTCTTTATATGGGCATAGAAATGCATTTGTTGTTGATACTCATATGAAGAGAGTAGCAATAAGAATTGGAATAGCAAATGAAAAATCAAGTTATGAAGAAATTCAAAAAGCATTGAGAGAAATTTTCCCATGGGAGAGAATATCTGAAGATAAAGAAGAAAGAATTGCTGGCTTATTCTGGCTGATGGCAAAATATACATGTGATGCAAGGAAACCAAAATGCGAAGAATGTTTGTTGAAAAAATTTTGCAAATTTTATAAACATCATTACAAGAAAAAATCATAAATTTTTTATTAAATTTTTTACCTCCTCCAAAAATTCTTCCACTTCTACCCCAATTTTTTTTGCAAAAAAAATGCCAGCAACTTCTGGATAAACGTTCAGATTTTTCTCAATATTTTCTATCTCCTTTTTAACTTTCTTCTCACCCAGTTTGCTCTTTACAATTATCTTATCGATTATTCTCGAGAATAAATCTTTCTCCATCTCCTTTAATTTATCTCCATCAAATTTAAATCCGAGAGGTATTTCAACATTTTTGCAGTCAAATGCTGGATATATAATGTCATTTTCCTTTACAAGTAAATTTTTTTCTACTGCTTTTTCTATAACTTTCATTCCCTCTCCAGGAGTTAACCATCCAAGTTCAAATGATAGGCTCATATAAAATTCCTTTTCACTCATCTTTTCTTTTCCACTCCTCTGAAAAATAAATGCAATCAATTTTTTCAGTTCTTCTATCATCCTAATCTCCTTATTTTTCCATCTAATAAATAAATTTTCCATATTTCTATGTTATCTGCCTTAACATTCTGATTTTCATCAAGAACTATGCCTTTAAAGTCATATCTTTTTGCTTTTTTGACTGCTTCTCTTGCATCTTTTTCTCCAATAAATATATCTCCATCGCAAATTTCCTTCACTTTCTCCAAATATTCATCTTTCATATTCCATAATGTTACTCTGTTTATTCCAATAATGAATAAATCCATAACATCTTCAACATATCTTGGATATGCATCAACCCATATTTTCTCCCCAAATTTTTTATATAAATCCAGATTTGCTGAATTTCTTCTGTATCCATCTAAATCAATTGCATAAATTATTTTGTTTTCCTTCCCAAGTTCCTCAATTATCCTCAATGCATCTCTTTTTTTCCATATTTTTTCATTTACTTTTATTTTTCCTCTTTTTATTTTTATTATTTGATATTCTTCCACTTTTCTTAAATAACTTTTATATTAAAAATTTTGGCAACATATTTTTATAGAGATTTATGATTATAAGAAGATGCTTAGTGAGATAAAGGGAATAGGTACAGTTTATGAAAAAAAATTAAATGACGCAGGAATAAAATCGATAGAGGATTTGGCTATCTGTGATTTAGAAGAGATTTCAGGGAAAACAGGAATAGGTTTAAAGCTATTGAGAAAATGGAAGGAGGAGGCAAGAAAAAAAATAGGATTTAAAGTTGCTGTGCCTGCTGAAGATTTGTCAAAAATCTCTTTTATCGAAATATACGGAGATAAGGCACGTGTTAAAATAAAAAATGTTTATCACGATAACATACCTGTTTATAGTGGGAAATATGATGAATTAAAAGAGGACTTAAAGAAAGAGGAGATGGCAGTTGTTATGGATGGTGGAACAAAACTATGGTTCAATGGGAACTTTTATGAAAATGTGCCATATAAAATAAAAAAGCCAGAAGTAAAAAAGAAAGTGGAAAAAAGTTTTTTTAATAAGTTAAAGGAGTGGTGGAGAAAATGATTAGGATAAGATGGCATGGTCACGCCTGCTTTGAAATTTCAAATGAAAAAAATGTTGTTATTGATCCCCATGATGGAATTTCAATAGGAATTCCTCCTCCAAAAACAAAGGCAGATTTAATTCTCATAACTCATGAGCATTATGACCATAATAAATCGAGAGTGGTTGAAAAAGAGGGAAGCATTATAGTAAAAGAAAACAGAAAAATAAATGGAATAGAGATTGAGACGTTTTCTGCATATCATGATAAGTTTGGGGGAGAGAGAAGAGGAGAAATAAAGATTTTTAAAATTAATTTTGAAGGAATAAAATTCTGTCATTTGGGAGACCTTGGACATATTCTTGAAGAGGAAACTGTTAGGAAAATAGGAGAAATAGACATACTTTTTATTCCAGTTGGAGGGGTTTTCACCATAGACGCGAGAGAGGCAATCGAAACCTGCAAAAAAATTGATGCAAAGGTTATCATTCCAATGCATTACAAGATAGAGGGTTTATCATTGAGAATAGATGGCATTGAACCATTCATAGATTTATCCCCCTATGAAGTTAGATATATTGGAAATGAAATAGAGATGGATTCCGAGGATATTCCAAAAGAGAAGGAGATATGGATATTCAGTTTATAGCTCATCAACTTTTTTTTCTATATCAGAAAAATCTTTTATCTCTAGAATATCAATTATGATTTTATCAGCTGGCAATATTTTTTTATCTTCAGAAATTTCATCCACCTTTTCCTCTATCTCCTTTATATCAACTAATTCCACAACCTCATTTTCTTCCTTAAAAAAGAGTTTTATTTTGCAGTTTGGGCATTCTCCAAAAATTTTTTCCCCGACGATAAATTCTTTTTTGCAGTTTGGGCATCTGGCAAGCATGAAGAATAATTAAATATTCCTATTTAGTTTTTCCCTTGTTTGCCCTGATGCTCGGTCTCACTTTTTCTGCTCCTTTCCCTTTGTTTCTCAATCCTCTTCCCTTTTTGCCTGCAGAAGTTTTTCCTCTGAAAGCTCTTCTTTTCTCACTGCATATCCAGTTTATATCTTTATCACTAATTATAGAAGGATGAGCCTTATCAACCAAAATAACCTCATAATAATGATATTTTCCATCTTTACCAATCCAGTAAGAATTTAAAACCTCCAGGTTTGGATATTTTCTCGCCACTCTTTCTTCGGCAATTCTCTTTATCGATTTTTTTGGTGTAATCTTTTTCACTCCCATTTTTGAAGGTTTCCTTCCTTTATTTGGGCGTTCTTTTCTTCTTCCTCCTTTTCTAACTCTTGCCCTGACAACAATAAAGCCCTGTTTTGCTTTGTAGCCGAGAGACCTTGCCCTGTCAGGACGCAATGGCTTTTCAACTTTAACAATAGCTCCTTCTCTTCTCCATTCTATTAATCTATGCCACTGTGGACTATCAAATGACACATTTGGTTTTTTCCATGCTTCCCGTAAATATTGATATAATCCCTTAGCCATTTGAATTTGTAAAGAGAAGACGTATATAATCATTTTGCATGTTGCATTATTGTTGCAAGCAAAGATTAACAAGAAAAAGTTTCTAAGGTCTATTTTCAAAGAATAGAATAAAATTAATTTATTTAATCCTATAATTAATTTTCTTTCTTTCAAATTCTCCAGGTGCCAGACGATGCAGTAAATCAGCTATTTTCTGCCTATATTCGATGACTATATCCATTATCATCTCTATATATTCATCAAACTTTTTGTTTGGGAATAATATTTTGGCCAAACCAGACGCCAATCTATATACAGCAATTTCGTCTCTAATGGTTACATTTTCTAATTCCACTTTCTTTCTTAGGAGAGGTGTGAAATCAATTTTTCTTAGTTCATGTAATATTTCGGAAAAATAATCAACTGAAAACCCATAATTTTTTGATAAATGTATCTCACTCTTCTTAATCTTTGGAATTTCCCATCCTGGTATTACTCCATGAATCCTATCCAGAAATGCTGTATCATTCCTCATAAATTCTGGGAGGGCATAGTTTATATCTTCAGCAGGAACATATCCCGTGACTTCTATATTTCCCATAAAAACCAGAGAGCATAAGGAAGTTGCTTTTTTAGGACCGCGTTCAAAATGTCCATCTACCATGTAATCCTTTAATTTACCCATCATTTCATCTGCTTTTGCAAATCTAATTTTCATTATCTCATCGAAAACAATGCAATCTTTCATTCCAATTTCCCCTATGGTTCTTCTTCCAATGTTATAAAAGAACTGTGCGGGTGTTATCAATCCACCAGAAATTATCCTTGTATAAAAGGAAATATTTCTATAAAAGAATGTTTTTCCTGTTGCTCTTGGTCCAAATTCCATCATATTAACATTATTTTCAACAATGGGAACAAATCTTGAAATCAATATCAGTTTTTGTCTCTCATTATAAACCTTGGGATTTAACCCAATTGTATTAATAAGGATATCAACCCATTCCTCCAAACTAAATGCATCTCTGTTTACTACAAAAGAATCTAAATTGATAGAGGATACATGAAAAGGGATGAAAGCAGATATCAATACAGGTAAAGTAAGTTTAGTCCCATTGGAATCGGTGATCGGTTCAGCATGTTGGAGGGATGCTATCCCCCATACCCCTGTGGAGAGCAATTGATCATTTGCCTCAACAACTGAATCCAAAATTGCCACATTTCTCAAATTTAAACTTGGGATATGTGCCTTTCTTATCTCATGCCTCTCATCCACTTCTACCTTAATTTCATCTATTATTCTGTGTGGTTCTCTCCTTATTATTATTTTATCTAGGATTTTATCCTTATCCTTTGGTTCTGGATGAAGAGTATTTATCAATTCAATTATCTCCATCAACTTTTCATTGAACTTATCCGGATCTTCCTCATCAGATATTCTGGTTAGCAGATGTTCGGAAACAAATTTTGGCACTCTTTTTATATCCTGTCTGTTTGAAAGCCCCTTATTTACAACAAATTCAGGGAAATAATACTGCAATTTGGCATTTAATTCATCCTGGCTTATCATTTCAATTCACCTAACTTTATTTCTGCTAATTTTTCATCTAATAGACCTCGATATTCTTCTCCAATTCTTGAACATGTCTCGTCAATAAAATTTTTCTTTAAAGATTCAAAAGACATTCGCCTTGAATTTTCTCCTTCACTCAGATTTAAAAAAATTTTCCGCCCTTTATCACTCTTTTTAGTAGTTGGATGTCCTCCTAACCGGTCATTCCAATGGTAATTGCTTATATGAAATATCTCTCTTTTTCCATTCTCACCTTTCTCTATCAAAACTATCGCTATCTCAGCATCATAAATAGGTCTATGTGGCTCTACATCTGGATTTATTTTTACCACTACTTCGTAGTATTCGCTTATTTTTAACCTATATTCTTTCTTCATTTTAGCATCCTTTCAATTTCATCATCTAATGCACTTTTGGCTATCTCTTTTCTTTTTCTCTTCTTAACAAATAATTTTCTTTTTTCTGTAAGCACATTTTTTTCAAATTTAATTTTTATTATCAATTCATACTCACCGGCTTTAAGTTTTGGAACTTTAAATGAAATGTTTTTCAACGATGTTTTCTCTATTTTATCAATTTTCTTTGTAGCAAGATTATTTGAATTCAACAATATCTCTATTTTTACTTCTTGCAGATCTTTTTCCATATTATTAGAAATGATACAACTCAACTCTTTCTCCACATTTTCGTTTATAAGCAATGGCTCAACACTAACCTCCACTTCTTCTACAGGCAAAACTGTTTCTTCTTCCTCTTCGCTTCCTTCCTCCTCTTCTTCAGGAATCTCACCCTCTTTCAAAATCATCAAACATTTTCTTATTTCTTTTAGTTCCTCGTCAGTAATCCCATAAAGTTCAGCAACAATTTTATCAATCTCTTCCTCAATCCTCTTTAAATCCTCTTTCAAATCCTCTCTTCCTTCTTCATAAATTTTCTTGGCCATTTCATGGGCTTTTTGCGAAAGTTGCGAAAGTTTTTGATGAAGTGGATTTGAGGAATCGAATTTTGGGATATTTAAAATTTCTACGATATCTGTTGAAATATGTGTTTCAATAGTGTATATGCTGACCAGAGCCCATCCAAAAAATCGATTTATTTTTTAATTACATCTTTTTATTAAATTGAAAGATAAAAAGAGGAGGGAATGGGATGTATAAAAATGAGATAAGTGAATATAATTCTATCGGAATTTGCGAATTTGGACTGAACAAAATATTGCACACAAGAGAAGCAATAGCATTAATGAACAATAATTTGCCATATAATCTTATTCCAAAGAAGTTCATGGGAATATTTGTAATAAATAAAACATTCGACGAAGTTATAAAAATTGCATCGGAAAAAGCGGTGAATTTTGT
>DRIF01000109.1 GCA_011052825.1 Thermoplasmatales archaeon | reverse complement strand
ACAGGATTTTATGGGCATCATTTAGATGTTTTAACTCATGATGGAAAGATATGGCTTTCCTGGAATGCTGGTAATGCTGTAAATGTGGCTTCTTATAATGGAACGAGCTGGTCGTCAGCCACAACAATTCAGGGATGTACAGTTAGCGGGCCGATCACAAGATTGTATGAAGATTCAAATGGAGACATGATCTTATACTTTACAAATGGATGGGGTGTTATACCGGATAAATATTACTTCTATGTTTATAATGATACAAGCCAGAGCTGGCCAACAACGCCAACAGCAGTCGTTCAAATTACAGAGCCAGCTGGAGTTCATGATTGCGACCCATTGTTAGCTCAAGTAAATGGAAATGGTGACTACATTTTCATATGGGCTCCATATAATCAATCTACACAAAAACAATGGATGAATTATAGAACTGCTTCAACATTAGCTGGATTGAATACTACAACAACAAAATGGCTTACTTATGGCGGATATGTTGGAACGCCAATGGTAGATATGTGGCCTCGTGCTTTAATAGATGGAAGCAATGTTTATATTTTCTATAATACGGAAAGAGTATTTGGAGATGAAACAACAAGAGGAACTGGAAATATAGCAATGTTAGAATGGGACTGGAATCCAAATTATGATCATTTTGACTATATTCAGCCAGCAATAAATGATGCAAGCGATGGAAATACAATAGTTGTTCATGATGGTGTTTATAATGAAAATGTCATCATTAATAAGGAAATAACACTACAGGCAGGTTCATCGCCAGTTATAGATGGGCATGGTGGAACATGCATAGTTGTGGATGCAGATAATGTTACAGTGGATGGTCTCGCCATATATAATGGAACAAATGGCATTGTTGTTTCACAATGGCATAATAATATTACAATTCAGAATAACATAATAAAGGAGATGGGAAACACTTCCACGACAAATGCAAAAGGGATAGGTGTGGGAAGAGGATGCACAAATGTCACAATTGAGGGAAATGAAATTTACAATATATCAGCGACAACATATGCTCATGGAATAATGTTATATGGAGATGGCGGTAATATTGACACCGTCTTCATATTAAACAATGAAATTCACCATATAATGGATGCTGGACATGCTACGGGAATAACCCTACATAGTTATGTCACAAATATTACAATTGATAATGGTAATTACATTCATAATATATCAGCAAGCAATTACGCTGTGGGAATAGTTATATGGGCAGATTATGTGCCTTTGGGGATAGAAGCTCCTGCATTCATTTATATTGCAAATGGTACCATCGAAAACATTAGTGGAACGGGCTTAGGATCTGCTGGAATAGGAGCAGATGGAAATTGGACAGCTAACAATATTACAATTTATAATAATACCATAATTGACCCAGAGATTGGAATTGGGGCAAATGCTGCAAGTTATTGGTATATTGAAAAGAACAGAATTTTTGATAATGAGATGGGCATTTACGTAGCAAATGTAACCAATTTTTACATTCAGTATAATAACAATATATCAGATAATGATGTTGGAATACTTTTAGAAAATTCAACATACTGCAATATTTCATATAATAATATTACATGGAATCAAGGGGATATGGGTTCAGGTATTTGGTTGGTTAATTCCAGTTACAATGAAATGTATATGAATAATATAACATGGAATTCCTATGGAATATTTATAATGACCAACTGGAGCTGGCTCTCATGGAATACAATAAGCCATAACAACATTTCTAATAATGAAGAATGGGGGATTATTTTATTAGGAGTAGACAACGAAACAATTGTTGGTAATGATATAACGTGGAATAGTTATGGAGGTATATATGCTGAATCTTGCGAAAATATAACGATAGAAGACAACAATATCTCCTATAATGGATGGATGGATGCAGACACTGGAATTTATTTCTATTATACAAATTACAGTTATATTATAAACAATACAATAGTTGGAAATATAGGGGCTGGAATATGGTTAGAGAATTCCTCTTGGAATAAAATTATAGAGAATTATATTGCAGAGAATTACGAGATAGAGGACGGACCTGCTATAGGCATTCATATCACAGGGAATTCAAATCACACACTCATATTTGGAAATACAATAACAGGAAATGATGGTGGAATATATGTAGAAGGAGGACCAAGTGCAACTGGATACTATTACAATACAGATACACAAATTCTCTGGAATAACATATATGATAATCAGTATGGTGGGGTATGGTATGAGGTAATAGGATTCACTCCTTACATAGATGCAACATGGAATTATTGGGGCGCTGATAATGGGCCCTATAATAATACTTGGACAGATCCTGTAACTGGGCGACCAGCAAATGGAGATGGAGAGAACATTAGCTGGTATATTCATTTTGATCCATGGACAAATGTGAGCGTTGAACAATGCAATTATTATGAAATTGGCACAGGAAGTCATGAATTTAACTTAACAGAAGAAATGAAAACAAAGGTCAACGTTACAACAACTGGAAATACATGGATAACAATAACAAATTATAGCGGAAACCCGAGAGGAGAAGAGCCAATAAATGTATTTCCATTATTCTACATAGATGTAGATGTTGGAGATAAATCTTTAATTGTGTGGCCTATAAATATTACAATATATTATACTCAACAGGATTTGGATAATGTAGGAATAACTGAAGATGAACTTATTGGAATAGCATTCTGGAATGATACTGCAAATGAATGGCAATATTATAACGATACTGGGGTAAATACCGCAAATATAATCTTAGGTGGAACTGAATATGAAGGATATGTATGGGCGAATGTGTGGCATTTGACACCATTGGCTCCAACAGGAAATGATACTACACCTCCATATACCATAAAAACAGTTGGCTCTCCAAGTTGGGGTGATTATATCAAATCAAATACTCCAATTAATCTAACAGCATATGATAACGCATCTGGAGTAAATCATACTTATTTCAGAATATGGTGGCTGAATGGTTCAACATGGGAAAATGTCACAGGAATAATTGAATATACAGGTAATTTCACAATAGGAGATTATCACAGTGAGGAATGTGAACATCGCATTGAATATTGGAGCGTTGATTATGCTGGAAATGAGGAAACACACCACAATCAGACGCATTATGTGGACAACAGTCCACCAGTTACAGGAGTTTCCATAGGAGATCCACATGAAGGAAATTATGTAAAGAAGAGTACAGCAGTTACTTTATATGCCACTGATGGTGGAGAATGTGCGGTAGGAGAGACAAGAATACACTATCGCATATGGAATCAGTTCACCGGATGGAGTGCATGGCAGAGAGGTGCATGGAATAGTGACGTTGCCTTTAACTTTACAGAGCAGTGCAAGCATCATATTGAATATTATGCTGAAGATAGGTTGGGCAATACAGAAGGAGTAAAGAATACAACTTTATACTGTGACGAAGTTCCTCCTGAGTCAGATATTTCAATTATAGATGGACCATATAACGGCAATTATGTGAATACAAATACGACATTTAGAATAGAGGCATCTGATCCAGATCCGTATGGCACAGGATGTGCAGTTGGAGGCGCAAAGATATTCTGGAGGGTCTGGAATGAATATGATGGATGGGTTGAATATAACTGGAGTACTCCTGCTCCATCACCTGTGGAGTTCATATTTGATGAAAATTGTACCCATCATATTGAATGGTATGCAATAGATGCTTTAGGAAATATTGAAACATTGCATAATGTAACATACTATTCTGATGTTACACCACCAGCAACAACCATAGAAGTTGGTAATTCTCAATATGGTTATTTCGTTAATTTTTCAACACCAATATGGCTGAATGCTACAGATGATGGATGTAATAATGGTAGTGGCGTTGAAGAACTGCATTATATAATAACATGGAATGGAACATCAACGCCACATGTTGTATATGATAATGATGCAAATGATTTGGACAATACAACAGGCAATATATCTGTTGTAATTTATTTCCTAGAAGAATGCAATCATACTTTGGAATGGTGGTCTGTTGATTATAGTGGCAATGCTGAAGAGCATAATTCAACTTACTTCTTGGTTGATAATACACCACCAGATTATACTGTTGAGATAGGAGAACCAAAATGGCTGAAGGGAAATGCATGGTTCATTAATTTTTCCACGCCAATATGGATTAATGCCACTGATAATGGAACAGGAGAATGTATTGTTGGTTCATACTTTATATGGTGGTTCGTAGTGAATGAAAGTGGAGATATTTATGATATGAATATTACATCAAATGAAAATGTAACAATTTATATTGACGAGGAATGTAGTCATTTGATATATTATTATATCGAGGATGATTTGGGCAATGGCATAGAAGGATGGCTAAATGTTTTTGTTGACAATAGCCCACCAAATATAACAAAGGAATATGGCATGCCTTATTATGAAAATGAGGCAGGAGCAGAATTTATTACCTCAAACACTCCAATTTACATAAATGCAACAGATGTGCCAGAATTGGTGAAATTACAACCAGAAATACCTATTCCATGGGCATGGTGGGAAGGAGAATTATTTGGAGCAGAATTTTCTATCTATAATTTTGCATCCAAAGACATTAATGTAACTATTGAATATGTGAATCTTTCCTATGGTATTCCTTTGAACAATCTCACTTGGGAGGAAACAGATTCCTTACCATGGCTGGGTATTGGTAGCCATATCATCCCTGCAGCAGGAATAGGAAATCCATTTACCGCTATTATTGGGCTTTCTCCCGTTGATCAAGCTGTTTTAATCAGATATACTGTCGCATGGAATGATACCCCATGGGATATTTTGGGAAGATTTGTCAGTGAGGCGGTTGTTGAATTTAATGCATCAACTGGATCTTGGGAAATTCTGCAGAGTTTACTTAATTTTGACATTCATAACAATAACAGTGTTGCGGTAAACAATTTTGAACTTGAATTCTGGGGAGGTATCACACCAAATGATATTTTTGACTGGTATGATCCACCTATAGAGCCATATGCTTTGTCAACGCCAATTGGAAATGTATGGTATGGAGGATGGGGAGCTCCTCCTGTT
>DRIF01000108.1 GCA_011052825.1 Thermoplasmatales archaeon | reverse complement strand
TTCACCTTCTCTTTTCTTCAATCTTATATGACTTCCCCTTCTTCCAACAATTTCAAATCCTGCTTTTTGCAATGCTTTTACTATTTTACGCCCCGATACTATGGGCAGCTTTGGCATTTTTTACCTCAATTGTAGTAAGAAAAATAGGAGATGATGGCACCTTCGCATCTTCATCCTCTAAATACAATTCAATGGCTTCTTTTAGATTTCTTAATGCCTTTTCAATATTTTCCCCTTGACTTGCAATATCCAATTCGGGACACCATGCAACATACAATTTCTCCTCTTTACTGATGACAGCGGTTAATTTCATAATACTAATAAAAATTTCTCATCAATAAACTTTTCTGTTCCTTCTGCATTATAAACATAGCCCTCTCTTCCCTTTATTATCTTTTCACTGTCATTGCTTTCACGAGGCTTGCTTCCACCCCCTTCCTCCTTCTTTTTTGTTGTTTGGTGATTTTATATGGTTTATCATAAAAATATAATTTCCACATCATTTACCTTTTCAAAATCTTTGTCCATAGTTACAATTTTTAGCTTATTAGATTTAGCAACTAAATATTGATAGCAATCATCAAAATCTAGACCAATCTTTTTATGGACGGCTGATAATTCTTCATATAGGTCCATATAGAGTGTTAATAATTTTATATTTGGTAATACATCTTTAATAAATTCCTTAAAAACTTCTAATTTATGATGTCTAAACAGTATTACGCCCAATGAATGCAAAGAAAAATCTGTAATGTATAGTTCTCCAATATGATCAGTAAGAAATTTTTTGCACTCTTCTTTTTTCTCCTGTTGAAGAAGTATCTCTAAGAAGATGTTGGTATCTAATAAATACACTATCTCCACTCCAGTGCTTTGTGCTGCAGTTCAACTGAAGTATATTCATTTTTTAACTCTTTCAACCCACCTTCCCAGCTGAAACTAAATTTTCCCTTTCTTTTATAATATTCCAATCTTTTTTCTATATATTCTAACAACTCTTTTTTAATCTCAGGTGGCAAAGACTTTATTTTTGTCTCCAACTCTTTTTCATACATACTTCTATAATGCTGGAAACAAAATTATATTTTTCTGTTTCCTCCGCCCTCCTTCTTACAATATCTCTTTCCAGCCCGCCTCTCTTCCCCTCTTTCATTATATTTTTTCACTGTCATTTCTTCCTCACAGAGGCTTGCCTCCGGCCCCCTTCCTTGTTTTCTATCTTTTATAAATTCTTGATCTTTTATCTATATTGGAAATAAGTATTGCTTGTTTTTCTAAATATACTACATATAAAATTCTGAAATCTCCCACTCTTATTCTAAAAACTTTCTCTTTTCTTCCTATAATCCTTTTTGCATCCGGTGGAAAAGGATCTGTAGATAGCTCTTCTAATCTTTTTATTATTCTTTCATAATTAATTTCATCTAATTTTCTTAAAAATTTCTGTGAAGAAGCGCTAAGATAAATCGAAAATCTCATTTTCTTTCAAAATCTTCCAGCTTAATTGCTTTTCCTTCTTCAAACTCTTTCATGCTTTCTTCCAATATTTTTTCTTCTTCAACAGAAAGGATAAAATCAGAGTCAATCATATGTTCTTTTATATAATCTATTTCCTTTTTTATTTCTTTTAGTTCTTTCATTATGTTCTCCATTTCCATATTTTTTTATTCAAACTTTGTTAATAAATTTATTGTTTTTGACTTTGGATAATCTCTCTCGCCCCCCTCCCTTTATTATCTTTTCACTGTCATCGCTTTCAAGGGGGTACGCCTCCGCCCCCACCTCCTTTTTTTGTTGTTCTTTTTGGCGTGTTTTGATATCCTACAAAAATCACAGATTTTTATAGATGTTCTTTCTATGCTCAATAAAGAGAACATCTATCACTTTTTCATCTTTATGAAAATCAACTATTATTCTATAATCGCCTATCCTGATCTTATATGCATTAACTTCTTTAAGAGGTTCTAAATAATGAGCTGGATTTATCGCAACCTCATCCATTTTCTTTACGATTCTCCTTGCCATTTTTCTATCTATTTTCCTTAAAAATTTAACAGCCTTTTTATCCCATCTTATAGAAAATTTATTCATCTTCAAATTCTTTGATTAATTCTTCTTGAGAAACATATTCTCCTCTTTTTATTCTTTCTCTGGCTTCTTCTATCTCTTTTTTAACTTCTTCTTTTAATTCGACTATTTCCAGATAATCTTTTATAGCTTTAATATCTTTTTTAATTGCTTCAATCTCTTCAAATAGCTTTTCCATAGATGCATTCATTGATTAAAATATCTATCTCACATTTTTATAATTTGCTAATAATATCGCTCTCCTCCTGCCTTCCTGTCTGCTTCCATTCTTGTTATAATTCCATAGCCCGCCTCTCCCCTCTCTTTCATTATATTTTTTTCACTGTCATTTCTTCCTCACAGGGGGTTGCCTCCGGCCCCTTCCTCCTTCTTTTTTGTTGTATTTGGATTTTATCTTTTATAAATTCTTGATCTTTTATCAATATTCAAAACGAAAATGGTGAAAGAATTTTCATCTACATAATACAAAATGCGGTAATCGCCTACCCTCATTCTGTACAATTTTTCCTTCTCTCCTTTAATTTTTATGCTATCTTTAGGAAAAGGATTGTCTGCTAAATTTTTTATTTTCTTAATAATTCTTTTTCTATTGTTTCTATCAGGAGTTGATAAAAATTTAACAGCATTTTTGTGAATGCTTATTTTAAAATTCATCTAATTCATCTATACTTACAAAGTCTGTGGTGTCACCATTTTTTATTTTTTTAAGTGTTTTTTCAACAAATTCTCTCTCTTCATCTGATAATAAAGCATCTTCGAATAATGTCCTCAGTCTTTCTATCTCTCTTTTAAGGTATTCAATGTCTTTTTTCATATTTTCCAATTCTCGTAGTTGCATGAATTAAGAGTATGCCACAATTTATAACTTTTTCTCCATCTTCCTCCGCCCTCCTGTTTCTTGCAATATCTCTTTCCTGCCCGCCCTCTCCTCCCTTTATTATCTTTTCACTGTCATCGTTTCCATAGGGTTGCCTCCGCCCCCAACCTCCTTTTTTTGGTTTTACAACAATTTTATCCATGTTCTATAAAGATGACATTTTTCTTATTTTTAAAATCATAATCTCCAGTTAAAAGAGATGCTTTTTCTTTCCTTGCTGTTGCATATATTATAGCATCTCCCAATCCAAGATTTTCATTGTGTTTTATTTTAGCAGACATTATTGCAATTTCTTCATCGACAGGAATAACGAAGCATCTTTCCTTCATTACTTCAATCTTTTTCTCTGCAATTTTTTCATCGTAAAAGCTCAGTATCCATCGATATACCTCTGCGATATTGATAGCAGAAATTATCGCCTTTTCCCTGCCTTCTATGTATTTCCTTACTTTTTCTCCGGATTTGCTCCCTCGAAAGTATTCTATCCAGGCCCATGAATCAATCAAAACGATCAATTTCCTCCCTCCCAAATTTTTCTAACCTTGGCAGGGTTCCAAAATGGCTTTTCTTTAGTCTTTTAGATTCTTCTATTAGTTTTTTTATCAATTCTTCATAGGAATTTGCCATTTTTTCTTTTTTCAATTTTTCCAATTCTTGAAGCATTTCTTTACTTATTCTTATCGTAGTAGCCATATTGTATATATGTTATACAAGTATATAAATATATTTCACGCTTCCTCTTCCCCTTATCTATTTCTTCAGAATCATTTCCTTATCAGGGGGCTTGCCTCCAGCCCCATATTCTGTCTATGTCGAATAATCTTATCTGCCCCTGCCTTAATTGCTTCTTCGTAAGTATCATCTGTTGAACCATCATCCACAACAATAATTATCACCGAATCAGCACAATCCTTAGGAATATTCTTGATTACTTTTGAAATAGTATTTTCTTCATTGAAGGCAGGAATCACAACAGCCAATCTCATATTTAGAGATTTATTTCCCATTTATTATAACTTCTATTTTTCTATTCTTTTCCTGCCTCCCCCTTTATTACCCTTGAATCTGTTTGAAAATATTCTATTCCCAAAATTTTTGCGAGAACTACGGAAATAGAAATTTCTCTCAAAAAAATACATAGAGAACTTGGAATAAAATTATAAGGCGCTGAGGGGGGGATTTTCAAGCAACTTACTGTAATTTGCATCAACCAAGTTGCAATTTGAACCCCCGCGGTGCAAAGCACCACAGGCTCTCCAGGCCTGCGCCTTTCCGGGCTGGGCTACCTCAGCGTCTTTTCCACATGGGAGGATATATTCCTCGAGGCATAATTACTCTTTTTATATCTGCAACTATTCCTCTATCATTTTCCATTATCTGGCGCGTTGTCATTAAAGCTTCAGCAATTGCAACAGCTTCACCCTTTAAAGTTTTTATGGCTATTAAATTTCCTCTTTTTATTCCAACGTCAACCTGAGCAACTCCAGGCAAGCTTAAATTGGCACCATGACATATCGCATCAACTGCTGAATCTTTTATTATTACAGAAGGCAAATGAGAAAGCAGAGTTTCAACAGGATGAATGTATTTTCTTATGATTTCATTTCCATCTTCTTTCCAGAAAATATATGCATCAAGCAAATCCTGAAGGATTATTGCATCCTTTTCCTCAAAAACCCCACTTTTTGTTCTTCTCAACTCTTTCATATATGCCCCAACACCCAGTTTTTTACCAATATCCTTGCATAATACCCTTATATAAGTTCCCCCTTCACATCCCACCTTAAAAAGAACATCTCTCCCATCAATCTCTATGATATTTATATAATGTATTTTTCGTTCTCTCCTGACTCTTTTGACGGCAGCTTCTTTCGGAGGAATCTGCCATATTCTTCCAATAAAACTTTTTATTGTTTCTCTCAATTTTTTTTCATTCACATCTCCATTCAAACGCATAACGCAAATATATTCCTTATCTGCCCCATGCATTAATCCTATAACCTTTGTTGCATTTTGAAGGGCAACAGGAAGAGTTCCAGTTACATTTGGATCAAGAGTTCCTCCATGTCCTGCTTTCTTTATATGCAAAATTTTCTTAACCCATGCTGAAACCTGATGAGAAGTAGGTCCATTTGGCTTATCAATAACAACAACCCCATTTTTAATTAACTCTTCAACGCTTCTTCTTCTTGGCTCTTTACCAAAAAATGGATTTGTTTCAGCATTCTCCTTTATCAACCTTTTTTTCTTCATTTTGGATACCATCTGCATTTTTTCTTATTCATTGGACAAACATTCTTTGTTTTGCAGGGTGGACCAGCTTTCTCAAATATTGTAGGGGCAACTTTTCTAACCAAACTCAACATTTTCCATGCAAGCTTTCTTATTTCCCACTGAGCATGCAGACAGCATCTCAACTCAAAAAAATTCAGCAAAGAACGGGCATTCATTGAAACAATTATATTTGAGCAAGAAGCATTTGGAAGAATATAGCGAGCATCCTCTATTGGAACGTGTTTTTTCAATTCTTCATAAAAATCCCATATTTTATGTATCAATTCCTCATATTCTTTCCTTAAATCTTTTTTTATTGAAGGAGGAACTACATAATTTAACTCCTGTTCTACATATCTCTGACTCTGTTGAGAATATGAAGCAATTCTGTGGCGAACCAATTGATGAGTTAATGCTCGTGAAACACCTGAAATTGCGAATGTGAAATAAGCATGTTCAACAACGCTTGTATGGCCCATATCTATAACTGCTCTCAAAACTCTTTTAAGTTTTTTTTCATCTTGATTTTTGAGTTCTTTAAAGTTGCTTTTTGAATGGGTTAAAAGTGAGGCAACAGATGCTATAATGTCTGGTTCTGGTGTAAATGCAATCAATTCTACTTCCATTATTTCCTCTCTAAAATTAAACTAACTATTTCTTCTAGCTCTTTCATCCTCAAAAGTTCTTCCTTTATTACAATTGGAACACCTTCTATATTTTTTCTAAAACTTTTATCCATGAATATCACAGATTCTTTCTCTGCAACCCTTGCCAGATTAGATATTATTCTCGCCTTCTCTATTATTCTCCTCTCCTTCATTCCAACTATAAACTTTTCATTTATTATTTCAGTCATTGCATTAAATGGGCTTCTTTGGGTGGGGAGAATGAAAGCTCCCATTTCCTCAAGTATTCTGAATATTTCATCATCGATTTTTCTTTCTATCTCAACTTTCTCCTTTTTCGTTTCTTCCCAAAAATCAATTGGTTTTATTATATCTGCTTCTAAAAATTCTGTCATCCGCTCCGCCATTTCAATGCTTGCTCTTTCTCCTTGCTCGTACAACCTTATTGTTCTCCTTGAGACACCAACCACTCTTGCGAGTTGTCCAACTGATATACCTCTTTCGTCTCTAATTTTTTTGAGCAAATCTCCATCAATATTAACATAAAATCCTCCCGGAGCTGCGCAGATAAAAGGTGACATGCCTCTGAGATATTCTTCAAGAGTTGGTGGAGTTATTATTGGCACTCCATAACGAAAATAAACAACTCCATCTTCAAGTAAAGAAGAACATGTTTTATTTCCAATAACAATTGGAATTCCTTCGAGAAATTTAGCCACTGCAATCATTTCATTTGCGACTTCTGAGGCAAGAGCATCAATATTATTCAATATTTTTATAACAAATAACTGATTGTCCTTTCTTGCTATAAAATCAAAACCGCTGGGTCTAACTCTACACACCTCGCTACAGTAAAATCCTGCCTTCTCCAGTAGAATGCGGGTTGTATTCAGCAGTTCTTCTTTTTTCATCAAAATCATATACTACTTCATTATATAAAAATTTAATGTGGGTTGGAATAGATGATACAGATTCCATTGAGGGCGGATGCACAACATACGTTGCAACAGAGATAATACATGAAATTCCATATGATTTAATAGGACTTCCTCGCCTCGTGAGATTGAATCCAAATGTTCCGTGGAAGACCAGAGGAAATGGTGCAATAGCAATGAAATTTGGCGAAGGCAAAAGAGAAAAAAAGAAAATTGGAGAAATAAATGGAGAAGATGTATTCTGTTATTCCTCATTGAAAAAAGAGGCAGATGTTGATGAAATTGCAGAAATAGTTGATAAAGTAATAAAAAGGAACATGAGAAACGATTCCGAGCCATCCTTTGTCATTTCAAAATCTAAACTACCATATCATATCTATATTAAAGCTGTAAGAGAAATATTAAAAAAGAAGGATGTTGAAAAGGAGATAAAAAATAAAGTCATCTATAAAACATATAATGGAGGAAGGGGGCTAATAGGCGCATCATCTGCAATAGCATGGAGACCAAAAGATTTTACTTATGAGCTGATAACATATGGAAAAGAGAAGTGGATTGATAAAAAAAGTGTAATAGAAATGGATAAATTATGCAAAAGCACATTCAACAATTATGATTATGAGAATGATTATATTGCAATTTTACCAAAAGCACATTCTCCAGTATTTTATGGAATAAGAGGAGATGATATGGAAGAACTGATTAAGGCAAAGAATATTATAGTTTCTTCAAAAGAGGAGAGATGGATTACTTTTAAAACTAATCAGGCAACTGATGAACACTTGCAGAAGAAGAGAATAAAGGATATAAAACCATATGAATCTGTTATAACAAGAGGCAAGGTAAAAAAAGAACCTCATACAATAAGAGGAGGGCATGTTATTTTTTCTATTTACGACGGAAATGAAATAGAGTGTTCTGCATATGAGCCAACAAAAGGATTTAGAGAAATAATTTTGGAATTGAAGAGAGGAGATGAAGTTATAGTTTATGGGGGGGTTAGAAAAAAACCATTCACAATAAATATTGAAAAAATAAGAATAATAAAAGTTGCAGATGTTTATGAAAAGGTGGAGAATCCTGTTTGTGAAAATTGCAAAAAACATATGAAATCAATGGGAAAGGGAAAAGGATACAAATGTTCTATTTGTGGAAAAAGAGCAGGGGAAGAAGAAGCAAAATATTTAAAAATAAACAGGAAAATTTTTCCCGGATTTTATGAAGTTCCTGTTATTGCAAGGAGGCATCTTGCAAAACCCCTGAAAAGGTTTGAAAGTTTTTCATAGGCAAAATTTATATTACATTTTGATATATAATTCGTGGAAAAATTAGAAAAATTGAAAAAAAGAAGGAATGCAATAATACTTGCTCACAATTACCAGCGTCCAGAAATACAGGATGTTGCAGATTTTGTTGGCGATTCTCTTGCACTTGCAATTAAAGCAAGTAAAACCTCTGCAGATGTTATAGTTTTTTGCGGAGTGGATTTTATGGCAGAATCTGCTAAAATAATAAATCCAGATAAAATAGTTCTTTTTCCAGATGAAGGAGCAAAATGTCCAATGGCATCAATGGTTGATGAAGAATCTCTCATTAAATTAAAAGAAAAATATGGATATGACATAGTTTCATATATAAATACAACCGCCTCCGTCAAAGCAATAAGCGATATATGCTGCACATCTGCAAACGCAGTGAAGGTTATAAAAAGCATGTCAAATGGAGTTATATTCACTCCTGATGAAAATCTGGGGAATTATGTTAAAAAATTTGTTAAGGATAAAGATATAATTTTGTGGCCTGGTTTCTGCCCCACACATCTTGGAATAAGTGTGGAGGATGTTATTAAATTAAAAAATGAACATCCAGATGCAGAGATTCTTGCCCACCCAGAATGCACCATGGATGTGATTGAAATTGCAGATAAGGTTGCTTCAACTGAAGGAATGGTAAGATATGCAAGAGAATCAGAATCCACAGAGTTTATTGTTGCAACAGAAAAGGAACTCTGTTACAGAATGAAAAAGGAAATGCCTGAAAAGGAATTTTATGCCATTAAAAATGCCATATGTCCCACAATGAAAAAAATAACTCTTGAAAAAGTGATAAAAAGCCTCGAAACCATGAAACCTGAAATAAAACTAGATGAAAATATAATAGCGGAAGCAAAAAAACCACTTGAAAGAATGCTAAATATCGGAAGATGATAATCTCCTTATCTCTCTGCATATCTCACAGAAATTTTTTTCATCAAATTTTCCCCTTACAAGCATGTAAGCTATTTCATCTATTTTTTCCATAATTTTAGGATTTTTGTTCACCGTCTCTCTTTCCTTGCCCCTGAAAGATGTTAAATAATGGCTCACCGCTCCCTGTGTAACGCCAAGTATCTTTGATATTTCCATTTGCTTCAATCCATATTCATTTGAGAGTTTAAATGCAATCTCAGCTCTTATTGCAGGAAGTATTGTATTTGCCACCTTCTCGCAGGGGAATTTCATAATAGAAAACCTTATATCCTTTTTAACTATTACGGTGTAATATGAGAATTTATTTTGACCATTCTGCAACTACTCCTGTTGATGAAGAGGTAGTTGAGGCAATGCTTGAATACTTTGGCAAAAAGTTTGGAAATGCGTCAAGTCTTCATTCTTTTGGCAGGGAAGCAAAATCTGCTTTAGAAGAAAGCAGGGAAAAAGTGGCAAAGATAATTAATGCAGATGCAAATGAAATAATTTTTACAGGAAGTGGAACAGAAAGCGACAATATGGCAATTAAGGGAATCGCTTTTAAAAATGGAAGTGGACATATCATTACAAGCAGGATAGAGCATCCAGCAGTTCTTGAAACATGCAGATATCTTGAAAAGAAGGGATTTGATGTGACATATATTCCAGTGGATAAATATGGTATGGTTGATGTTGAAAAAGTTGAAAACGAAATAAGAGACAATACAATACTCATATCAATAATGCATGCAAATAATGAAATTGGAACAATTGAACCAATAGAGGAAATAGGTAAAATCGCCAGGAAAAATAATATAATATTCCATACAGATGCTGTCCAGAGTGTTGGAAAAATAGATATTGATGTTAAGAAAATGAATATTGACATGCTCTCTATTTCATCACATAAAATTTATGGACCAAAAGGAGTTGGAGCTTTGTATATAAGAAGGGGAATAAAAATTGAGGCAATTCTGCACGGTGGAGGGCATGAGTATGGGCTACGCTCATCCACTGAAAATATTACTGGAATAGTTGGATTTGCAAAAGCATGCGAAATTGCAGAAAAAAGGATGAAAGATGATGCCATAAAATTGAGGAAAATGAGAGATAGAATAATAAAGAAAACTCTTGAAATAGAGGAATCTTATCTCACAGGACATCCAGAAAAAAGACTTCCAAACAATGCGAGCTTTTATTTTAAAGGAATAGAAGGAGAAAGCATGGTTTTGATGCTTGATGCAAAGGGAATAGCTGTTTCAACTGGTTCTGCATGTTCTTCAAAAAAACTGCAACCATCTCATGTTTTACTGGCCACAGGCATAAAACCTGAAGATGCACACGGTTCATTAAGAGTTACACTTGGGAGAAAGAATAGTGAGGAGGAGGTAGATTATTTCTTGGAAGTTCTCCCAGAAATAATAGAAAAATTGAGAGAAATATCTCCAATGTGGAGGAAATAGAATCAAAAAAACCATAAACCATATTTCTATATATAATCATGAGAATTTATGAGATAATTGGTAGAATTGAGAAGGAAATGGATGAGATAAAAAGAATGCTCAGTTTATCATCACTCAGAAAAAAGCCATTGTGTGACATCATAGAGGAAAAAAACAAGATAATTATACAGGTTGAGATGCCAGGTTTTTCAAAGGAAAACATAGACATTGAAACTGGCAGGAATTATGTAAAGATAAGGGCGGAAGAAAAGGAGGAAAAGAAGAAAAATTATATTTTGAAGGAGAGAGCAAGAAGTTTCTACAGATATATAGAACTCCCGTATGAAATAGAGGAGGAGAAGGCAAAGGCAAAACTTGAAAATGGAATTCTTGAAATAATACTCCCAAAAAGTAAGGAGAGCAAGGGAAAGAAGATAAGAGTAGAATGATTGTTTCAATTTCACCTGGAAAGGCGATTTTGCTTGGAGAGCATGGAGTAGTTTATGGAAAACCATGCATTTCAGTAGCAATTTCCCTGAAAGTTGCAGTTAATATTGAAGAAAGTCAAGAATTTTATGTCAATAATGAGCCATTGAATGAAAAAAAGCATGCCTATATGAAAAAGGCAATAGAAAGAATGTGGAATGGAAAACCAATTTCAATAACCATATTTTCTCAAATTCCATCTGCAAGTGGGCTTGGCTCCTCCTCTGCAATAACCACTGCATGCGTTGCATCACTGCTTGCAATGAAAGGAGAATTCAGCATTGAGGAGGTTGCCAAAAAAAGTTTTGAAATTGAATATGAAGTTCAGAATGGAGGTAGTCCAAATGACACTTCAGCATGCACATATGGGAATGCAATACTTACATGGGGAAAAAAAATGCCTGGCTACCTGTGGGAAATTTCAAAGGGTAATAGAAAGTGGTATATTTATCCTGTGAAGGCTCCAGATATTAAATTTGTGATAGGACATACAGGCACAAAATCAAAAACTCCTTTACTCATAAAAAAAATAAGAAAATTTGTTGAATATTCATCATTTGGAAAAGAGCTTATAGATGAAATGGAAAAATTTGTTATTGAAGGCAAGGAAGCTCTCGAAAATAAAGATTTTGTAAAACTTGGAGAACTCATGAACAAAAATCATAAAATATTGCACACCTTGGGAACAAGCTCAAAGGAAATTGAAAAATTGATAAATGCCTCCTTAAAGGCAGGAGCATATGGGGCCAAGGTGACTGGGGCAGGAGGAGGAGGTAGCATAATAGCAATTTCAGACAATCCAGAGAGAGTGGCAAATGCAATAGAAAAGAGGAAAGGAAAAGCATATATTGTTTCAATAGCAAAAGAAGGAGTTAAAATACTGAAATAAATTTATACACGTATTCTTTTTCTCTGCATGAAAATTTTAACAAAAATCAATTACATGATTAAACTTAAGATGGCTTTTTGCACATGTAATCTATTTTCTGCTTGATCCCACACCACAGAATGTTCACCATCAAGTATATCTGATGTTATCTCTTCCTCTCTATGAGCAGGCAAGCAATGCATCACAATTACATCTTTTTTTGCAACATCTAATAACCTCTTATTAACCTGATACCTTTTGAAAATATGTATTCTTTTATCTCTTTCTTTTTCTTGTCCCATACTTATCCAAGCATCAGTGTAAATAATGTCTGCATCCTTAGCGGCTTCAAGAGGATCTGATATTATTCTTATTGATGAATTATTTTTCTTACTTATTTCAATGGCTCTTTCCATGATTTCCTTATTCGGTAAGTATCCATCAGGACAGGATGCAACCATATTCAACCCCATAATAGCACATCCTAAAAGCAAAGAGTTACATACATTATTTCCGTCTCCAAAATAAGCAAGTTTTAAACCTTTAAATTTTCTCTTTTTTTCTCTTATTGTAAACAAATCTGCGAGAATTTGACAAGGATGTTCTAAGTCAGTAAGACCGTTTATTACAGGTATATCAGATGCTTTAGCCAGTTCCTCTACAGTTTTCTGTTCAAAAGTTCTTATCATTATAGCATCAACATACCTACTCAGTACTTTTCCTGTATCATGTATGGTTTCTCCTCTTCCCAGTTGTATGTCAAACCAATCTAAGTAAATAGCATACCCTCCCAACTGATGCATTGCAGTTTCAAAAGATACTCTTGTTCTCGTTGAAGCCTTCTGAAATATCATTGCTAGTGTTTTACCTTTCAATATGGGTTTTTGGAAGATGTCACTTTTAAACTCTCTAGCTCTTTCATGAATAACTTCAATTTCTTTTTTAGATAGATCAGAAACGGAAATAATATCTTTACCCTTTAGCATAGTTTCCACACCTTCTTTCATCTTTTTTTCTTAATCCTTTTCCTTCAATGAAAGTTTCTAGCATATTTTCGGATTGTACCATAACTTGTTCGGGGCCAACTAATTCAATTTCTAATAAAGCAGGTCCTCTTTTTTCAGCACATTCTTTCATAGACCCATATTTAATTTCAATATTAATTATATCTACCTCAGGACAGTCACTAAAGAGATTAGCTAATTCATCCATCAAATTATCCTCTATTACATGAGCCAAAATGACATAATGTTTGCATCTCTCTGTTTCTGTTCGCGTTATAAATATCAATCGGCAATTATTTTCAATTACTAAGTTCTCTAAACTTTCAATAGCATCGTCTACCTCTCGTTCTGAACCAACGAGATAAAAATCCAAGATAGAAGGACTTTCCTCGTCTTCGAAAGCTTTCATAGAAGGGTATTTTATTTTAACATTTTCTAAATCTATGTTTTTTCCCATAAATATTTGACTCACTTTTTTCATTATATCTCTCTCAATTATATGACCTGCTATTTGGATATGATATCTTGCAATATCTTGCATTCTCTCCATATAGATTATTCTACATTTATTCTCCTCAGAAATATTTTTTATTATCCTGACAGCGTCTTCTATATGTTTTTTTTCTCCAACAACGAAAAAGTCCATTATAGAATATCCTCCTTCCTTCTTGAAAGCTTTGCAAGAAGGATAATAAATTTTTACATTTTTGATGTCAATTATATCATTCTCTATAAGTTGGGAATTTCTTTGATAAATCTGTTGTGGTATTTTTTTATCAAGGATATGTCCTGCTATTTTTATGGAGTATTCCAATTTTTCTAACATTGTATCACCTGCAAATTTGTATAGACATTAAAAATCCACATAAAATGGTTACGGTGATGCTAAAATAGTTATGATGACGCACTCCAAAGCAAGTATATGAGAGCAATAATAATAGAAACTAAACTTCCAGCTAGGAAAAAAATTATTCTTTTTAACCAACCTTCTTCTATATCACCTATTCTTTTTTCCAACTTATCTATTCTTTCGATTAATAATTTTTCATTATAAGGGATATTAAGAATTTCTCTGCTTATATTTTTTTCTATTTTTATTTTTATATTTTCCATTTCCTTCTTTATATTTTCCATTTCTTCCATCTTTCCCTTTATCCCTTCTATTTCTTTTTTCACCTGAGGCGTTATATTTGAAATATTTTCTGCAATTTTTTCGATCATTTTAACTATTCTTTCATCGATTTCACTTCTTATTTCATTTAATTTTTTTTGCTCATTTAGAAATTTTAATGTTTTTGTCTCAATAGTTTTTATTGTTCCAATACTTCTAGCCTTATCTATACCATATCTTTTAGCTTTTTCTTCAGTAAGAGGTGGTATTATCTCAAAAAGATCAATTATTTTAGATTTTTTAACCTCTCTTTTTTTCTTTTCGTAATCATCCTCGGTAAGAGGTGGGTTTATTTTTATTTTCTCTTCTTTAGAAGATCTAATAACAGCCGCAAAGGCTCTATCTCTATCTTTAGATTGATACACTTCCACATAAAATGGATACCCACTATACAATTTTATATCCTTATGTTCTGGATAATGTGTTTCTATTATTTCTCTAAATGTAGTAAGCACTTTTCTGACGTAATTTTTGATTTCATTTTTATCCATCATTTGGCTCACCTTCCAATTCATTAGAAATGAATATTTTTCTTTTGAGGATATCAATTTTTAGTTTTTTAATTTTTAATTCATAGTAAATTTTCTTATTTTTAGTGTCATATTTCTTTTCAACGATGCCTGCATCAACTAATTTTTCTAATTCCCTATAAATGGTTTCTCTATGAATCTGCGGGTTATACAGCTGTGTATAATTTTTTAGGATTTCCATTACACCACAATTTTTACAATTATCTAGAATTTGAATTATCCTAAGTCTTGTATCTGAATTCAGAGCGAATATAACCTTCTTAAAGTTCATCATATATTACCATAATATTTAGGTAAAAGAAAAAGTTAAGTTATTTTTTTAGGTAACTTAGTTCGTTTTTTGGTAACAAAAGAAGTTGCTCATGGGAAGCAGTCAGTAATATTTGATGAAGCAGAGAACAGGCTATGGGCTCAAATGGCAATATTAAAATGGATATTTGAATGAAATTGAAAAATTTTGTAATTTATCTGCTTGAATGATGTTTTAATTTCTAATCTCACTTTTGCAACTTATATTAGAAAAGTATAAAAGATGATATGAGATAAAAAAGAAAGGTGATAAAATAAATGGTTTCTTTGAGATGATTGATCATATGGAAGAATATCATAGGATGGATTGGTGGGGAATACCATTTATGGGTTTCTGGGTGATTGCTGTATGGCTGGTATTTGTTATTATAGCTTTCCTGGTCTATAAAGATGCTGAAAGGAGAGGAATGAATGGACCGCTATGGTTTATTTTGATTGTCATTCCATGGGTAGGTATTTTTTTTCTTATAATATATTTGATAATCAGAGAAGAAAAAATACCTGCAACTCAAAAAAGTGCAGAAACAATACTCGATGAGAGATATGTAAAAGGCGAGATAACTAAGGAGGAGTATCAGCGAATGAAAAAAGATTTAGGAGGGAATAAAGTTGAATGATGTGAAAGATAGAAATGTTGGACATGCAGAACACATGAGAAAAAGTCATAATCATCATGCACATATGGTGGCTGACTACAGGAAAAGATTTTGGGTTTCTTTAGTTATAACCATACCAATACTGATTCTGTCTCCGCTTGTCCAGAAAACTCTTGGGATTGAAGATTTATTAGAATTTCGAGGTGACTTATATGTTCTTTTTGTTTTTTCATCTGTAGTATTCTTCTATGGAGGATATCCCTTTTTTAAAGGATTCTTTAATGAAATGAAATCAGCAAATCCTGGAATGATGACACTCATATCTGTAGCAATCATAACCGCTTATTTATACAGCAGTGCAGTGGTATTTGGTCTGGATGGTAAAATATTCTTCTGGGAACTGGCAACATTAATTGATATTATGTTGCTTGGACATTGGATAGAAATGAAGTCCATTATGGGGGCGTCTCGTGCTCTCGAAGAACTAGCAAGGCTTATGCCTTCAGAGGCTCATAAACTTATGCCTGATGGGAGTATAAAAGACATTCCTCTTGACGAGTTAAGGAGGGGTGACAGGGTAATTGTAAAACCAGGAGAAAAAATTCCAGCAGATGGAGAGGTAGTTAAAGGTGAAACATCAGTTAATGAATCTATGTTGACAGGTGAATCAAAACCAGTATCCAAAAAAGTAGGTGACAAAGTGATAGGTGGCTCCATCAACGGCGAGGGTTCTATTACTATAGAAGTAAAGAAAACAGGAAAAGATTCTTTCCTTTCACAAGTAATAGAGTTGGTCAAACAAGCACAGGAAAGTAAGTCAAAAACCCAAGACATAGCAAACCGTGCTGCATTATGGCTTACAATTATTGCTCTCACCAGTGGGGCGATAACTCTCTTTGTATGGTTTGCTACTTTAAATAAAGATTTTTCATTTGCTCTTGAAAGAACTGTTACTGTAATGGTAATTACCTGTCCTCATGCTCTTGGACTTGCAGTTCCTTTAGTGGTTGCTGTCTCGACTGCAATCTCTGCACAGAAAGGCTTACTTATCAGGAATCGAGCTGCTTTTGAAAGAGCAAGAAATATTCAAGCAATTATTTTTGATAAAACAGGAACTCTCACAGAAGGAAAATTTGGCGTTACAGATGTTATCTCTTTCAATTATTTTGATAAAAAAGAAATTCTCCTATGTGAATCCTCCGCTCAATATTAATTGCTAATCATCTTATATTTTTTGCGTTCTCCTATCCGAGGTTTACCCCTCTTTATGGCTTTCGTTTAGCATTCTCAATCTAAAAGTCGTGGTTTATCCCACAGAAAATTTTCGAGATTTGACTGGAAATG
>DRIF01000107.1 GCA_011052825.1 Thermoplasmatales archaeon | reverse complement strand
TAAGAAAAGTCCGCAACTGGAGGAACATTACCAACCGTTACTTGCTTTGTTATGCTTGCATTTGCTCCATCATCATCCCATACTGTTAAAGTTACATTATATGTTCCATTGTTTGTATAACGATGCACAGTATTCTGTTTATAACTTACATTTCCATCACCAAAATTCCATGTCCAGTTTACTATTTCTCCGCCCAAATCATATGAAAAGTCAGTGAACTGTATATATGTATCAATTGTAGGTAAAAAAGGAGCGTATAAAAAATCCGCAACTGGAAGAGAATTATTCACCATTATATTTTTTTGAGAAACATTACTAACGCCATATTCATCGTATACCCTTAATTCCACAAGATATGTCCCGGGTTCCTTATATTTGTGAACAGGATTTGGATGGCTGGAGAAATTACCGTCTCCAAAATCCCAATCCCATAAAAGGATAGTCCCGTTCATATCATATGAAGTGTCTCTAAATTGTATAATATCTGCATTAGTGGGAGTATTCTGTAAATAGGTAAAATTTGCAAGTGGAGCTTTATTTAGGAAGTATCCCAATGGGTAGTGATCCACCAATTTTCCATCTGATGTATTATATGGTATATCTCCTACATCATCACCATCTATATCTATCCCTCCATAGTCATCCCAATAATTTCCTTTTGACCCATTATCCCAACTATTGTTACCCTCATCATATGCAGATATTCCGTTTTTTATAAATCGATTAAAATAAAAAATGTTGTTTTCCGATCTCACAACACAAATACCCATAAGGCAATTGGAGATGTTATTATTAAATACGGTGTTATTATTTGAATAAAATAGTTGAATACCACGCTCTATGAAAGAAATATTTAGGTTTTCAATGCTACAAAAAGAACAATTTGCTAAAATAACCCCATTTGCGTTGTTTGGAATAGAGACATTTTGTTGATTTGAATAATAATAGATTGGTTTTCCATTTACTGTATTATTTGTAATTACTTGGGAAGTTACAGAGGTAAAAGATGTGCCATAAAAGCTTATCCCATCATTTATAAAAGCATTATCAAATATTTTGTTATATGATGAATTCAGAATAAAGATTCCTCCCAATGAATTATTGATTATATTACAGTCACTAATAGATATGTTGGATGATCTTGCAATAATGAGTCCATAGCTGTTGTTTGAGATATTACAATCCTCTATAGTGATGTTAAAGGAATTCATTAGAAATACACCACAATCACTAAATGTTAAATCAAGGTTCTGGAGTTCAAAATCAGAACAATTATTTAAGATTACTTGTCCAGCATCCGCGGGTGCGCTTCCTCCAATCTGGTTTTCGTAATAGTAAATATATTTTACATTCTCGGTGTCATTATAATTTCTTCTAACCGTATTATTTTCTATCACTTGAAAACCATTTTCAGTAGTTCCATCAAAACTTATGCCCCCATGAACTACAAATTTATTATTATCTATTATATTAGACGAAGAATTAGATAAATATATTCCTGATACTAGGCTTATAACAAAGCTATTATTGGTTATATAGTTACAATGTGCATTAGTAAGATCGATAGTATTTGTGTTAAAGTAAAAGAAATTATTTATTAAAAAATTAGAGGTTGAGTTCATAATCATTATTGCATCTTCATTAAATGCGATTACATTTTTTACTATATGATTATTTTTACATGATTCCCCTACATAAATCCCTTTTTCGCTATTTATTATGACATTTTCAGTAATTGAATTATTCTGGGTTGATTGTAGCGAGATTGCTCTTATATTATTATATAAAAAGTTATTGCTAATATTAACAAGGTTTGATTTATCAAGATAAATTCCAATTTGGCTATTAAGAATAGTCAAATTATAAATGGTAATATTAGATGCTTCGTCCAAATGAATACCTATGGTATCAAAGGTTGATGAAATATTTAATCCACTAATTACAGAATTATTGGCTTTAATATACATACCTGAAACATTTTGTGATGTACTATTATGAAAAGAAAAATATATCCTAGGTTTACCTGTATCATTTCCTAAACCATATTCTGAATCTATCCCTATTAGTGTCAATTCTTTTGTGACGGAAATATCGCCAAAATAATCTCCACTGTATACAAATATAGTACTTCTGTTGGAAGCATTATTAATAGCTTCCTGTATCGAGGTAAAATTACCATCTCCTTCATCATCTACAATGATGGCATTCCTCAAGTTTTTTGGATATGAAACATTATTCCTCATTCCAACAATTTTATTGCATTGATTATCCCTAGAGGAGGTATATTCCACATATGGGTTTAGTAAATAGGCTTCTGCTTCCACTTCAGCACCCGCTACCATCAATGTTCCTCCATGGGCAGAGGAATTGGAATAACCTCTTGCAATAAAAACAGGAATATACGTCTCATTCTTTTCTAACCATACTTTTTGTGTCAGGGACGAACTATCATAAAATGTTTTTTCGCCATAACAATTGAAAGCTTCGTAAACAACTATTCCATAATCTATGTATCCCAGAATAAAATTATCAACTATTCTTGCAGATTCGCCTATTTTTCCTATTAAACGCAAAATGACTTCATCTACACTACAAATAAAGTTCCCCCATCCATATAATTCGAGTGACGCTTCTATAATTTCGTTTCTATTTAATCCCATGGAAAATACAAGCAGTGAATTTTGGGATAAATTAACATCTTTAATTTCCCTTGTTGTCTCTTTTAAGGAGATGCTATGTCCGTAAAGTGCCCCTGCTTTACAACTTCCAACAGGTCGTGCAATGCTTTCCCCCCTCCTAAAATGTGCAGTTACAACAACATCCGGCCAAACGATTTTATACCATCCAGATTTATCTACTGTGAAACCGTCACCAATATCTATTCTGTGATTATAGTTTGGTGGAAGAGCATATAGATCATTGGCAACCCTGCACTTAGCCTCAAAAATTCCAGGCACTAGAGAATCTACCTTGGAAAAAGCTTTTAAATAGACGAAATTATCATAAGTATAATAGGTTGAACCCCAAGCCTCCTCCTGTCCTACATCGGTATTTATTTCTATATCTGGAATTGATATTAATTCATCTCTGTTAAATTCCATTTTGTTGATGTATATGGGGATACTGATGGCAGCCCATTGAGAATCGTTATCAACACAAGCTATAGTAGCAATATGCCGGCCGTTGCCCAACCCTGATGTAGACAATTTATAATTCCAAAATGTTGTTCCAGTAGCGGTTGCCCATTTCCCATTATCTATCTTTACTCGCACACCAATTACAGTACCATTTATATCCTGTGCTGTTCCATTTATAGTCAATATTGGTGTCAAATCCCTAATAAAGATATGTCTTCCAAACTCATTAACTCCGTTAATATCTGTAACATTTATTATTGGTGGGTTAACATATACCCATAACTCTTTCATTGCCTCATCTGTAACCCCTGAGATATTTTCTACTTGAAGTAAAACAGTTTTTACGCCTGTGAAAGGATATATATATGTACATTTGCAAGCGACTGTATAATTTCCTTCCAGATCCCATTGTGGACCTTGTGAAGGTTCATAGTTGAAATCCCATCGGTAATACAATTCATCTGCAACTCTTGAATTACTTGCATCAAATTCCCATACAAATGGGTTATTGGTCTTATAACATTCAAATGAAGCAATGGGAGGGATATTTGCCCACACCTCCAATTCATAAAAAAACCAACGATTCCAAAATAACCAATGCGTTCCGCGAGAAGCCCAGATACGAACTTGTGAGATATGACCCTCATAAGTTACATTTTCGGCTATCGTTTGTCCTTGAAATACATTACTATAATATCTGATAGTGTGCCATCCGCTTTCATCCTTTACTTCCAAACGGGCTGGATTAGGTCCTGTGCCCGGCATCAACCAAAGCTGAATTTTCCAATAAATTTTAGTCGTGTAACACCCCTCGGGCAAATCAATATCAATTGTAGCAACAGAATCGCAATTTGCTGTACCAGTATATGCATAGGAATATCTATCACCGTCGTTAATATTATGTATATCGCTCCCAATACCTTGTCCACTAATTGGAGCATTTAAAGCCATGTTCGTGATTTTTGCTAGAACTGGTTGAGGAGACAGAAAAAAGTTAAATAGCAACATACCAACTATTATACCTAATGGAATAAAATATGTGACTTGCAACCTCATATAGGTCAACCTCCTATAGGTAATAAATATATTTTAATATAAATAGATTTTCCTAAAATGATTTTCCTAATTTGGGTGGATACACCTATGTTAAAATTCCTCCTTACATTGTAATCACCTTGCTATTTATTAAATTTCGGGTTGTTTCACCTTCCATTAACAATCACCTATTCGCAGTTTGATCTGCAATATGGCAATTTGGTTATACATTGAAGGATATTTTCCACAGTCAGATTAACGCAGTTATTTAGCATGTATCCATCGTGGTTTATATCCTTCAATATGGAAGGGCTCTTTATTTTTCAACATCCAGTAAATTACTCTTGTCATTTTTCTTGCAGTTGCT
>DRIF01000106.1 GCA_011052825.1 Thermoplasmatales archaeon | reverse complement strand
TTTACATCCATTTTCAGGATATCTATTTCTAATGGAAAGAAAGAGGAGAGTTTGCAGCATATCTCTATCATCATACAATGAATTATGTTTTTCATGAAAATTAATTTTTCCTTCTACAAAACCAAAGGAAAATCTATTTATTTTCCTGAAGAATTTATTATTGGTCCTGGGGCTTGACATCCTATCCCCTCCTTGGATAAGATGTTCTCCCAGGGCTTAATTTTTTCTAAAATTTTTACTTGCGGAGATACTGTATAATGCAAAAGATTTTTATTTCAAATTTACCTTATCTATTAATGGATGAAATTGAGGTGGAACATTTGAGAAGAGTTCTTGACTATATGCCGTGTGTTAAATGTGAGGAGGTAACAACAGAAGAAGAAAGAAAATATTTATGCACTGTTTGTGGTAGATTAAACAGAATAGTTTCTGCAGAAAAAGCCATTCCAAAATGGAGGGTAGAAGGCGAGGATGTTGTTGCGGTTGAAGGCGTGGAGATAGAAGAACTTAAACCAACTATAAAAATAGTTGAAGAAAAAGGAGAGGAGATAAAGGAAGAAATAGAGGTTCTTGAAATAGGAGAGGAGATAAAGGAAGAAGAGATACAAATTGAAGAAGAGTTGCCTGAATGGAATTCTGTAGAAGAGAAGATATACACACACGGAGATTATACATTATACACAAAAGAAGTTTTTTTGAGGGGAGGAAGAAAACAGCGCATTTATTTCTTTAGCAAGAAAAAACTTGATAATGCAACTCCAAGTCCTCTGCCTGAAGGGTATAAGGTGGAAATTAACAAAAAGACAGGTCTGCCTTTCCTGAAAAAGAAATAATGATGGAGAATTTGCATTATCACCTTCCGAAGGAAAAAATAGCACAGAAACCATCAATTCCGAGAGATGAATGCAATTTACTTGTTTTGAAGAAAGAAGAAATAGAACACAGAAAATTTTATGAGATTTTGGATTATCTTGAGAAGGAGGATGTTATTATACTTAATGATACAAAAGTTATAAAAACAAGAGTTTTTGGAAGAAAAGATACAGGAGGAAAGCTTGACATTCTTGTTATTGATGGTGAAAATGAAATTTTTGAGTGTTTGATAAAAGGAAAATACAGAGAAGGAACTGTTTTTTTGTTGGATAGAAAAAAAGGAAAAATAATTGAAAAAAAAGATGGAAAATGCAAAATAAAAATTCCCTTGAGCATTGATGAAATAAAGAGAATTGGAAGAATGCCCGTTCCTCCATATATAAAGAGAGAAGTTGATGATGAATGGTATCAAACAGTTTTTGCAGATAAAGAAGGTTCAATAGCTGCTCCAACAGCAGGATTGCATTTCACAGAAAAATTGATTAAAAAAATTCGAGATAAAGGAGTTAATGTTGCCTTTGTAACTCTTCATGTTGGACTTGCAACTTTCATGTCACCAGATAAAATAAAGGATGCAAAAGAATATTATTGCGTGGATAAAAAAACTGCAGATGCAATAAACAATTCTTCTGGAAAGATTATAGGCGTTGGAACAACTGTTGTAAAGGCAATAGAAAGCTCCTCTATTAATGGGATCACGTATCCATCTCAGGGATGGAGTAACTTGTTTATTTCACCTGGCTACAAATTTCAGTCAAAATTAAATGGGATGCTCACAAATTTTCATATGCCTTCTTCCTCTCCTCTCATGCTCACAGCGTCCTTTGCTGGAGTTGATAGGATAATGATAGCTTATAAAGAGGCACTTGAAAAGGATTATAAGTTCCTGAGTTTTGGAGACGCAATGCTAATATTGAATGATTGATAAAATGTTCGAAGTAGAAGCAGAAAGCGGGAATGCTCGCACAGGCACAATAAAAACGCAAAAATTTAGCATTAAAACTCCTGTTTTTCTTCCAGTTGCAACAAAAGCGAGTGTCAAAACTCTAACTCCTGAAGAGGCAAAAAAAGCTGGGTGTGAAGCCATAATTGTAAATGCTCTCCACATTTATAGAAAAGCATTTAATATTGTTGAGAGAATAGGATTACATGAATTCATGAAATGGGATGGCATAATATTTACTGATAGTGGGGGATTTCAATCAATAAAAAAGTTTCCTGCATATGCACATGATGAAGGAATATTTTTTAAAATGCCAGATGGAAAAGATGAAATTTTCACTCCTGAAAAATCAATTGAAGTGCAGAAAAAAATTGGTAGTGATTTTTTGTTTGCCTTAGATGATTGTCCTTCATATCCCTACACTAGAAAAAGAATTGAAAAGGCGGTTGAGAGAACTTTAAAATGGGCTAAAAAATGTCAGGGTGAAAGGATATTTGCAATTGTTCAGGGTGGAATATTTGAAGATTTGAGAAAATACTGTGCAGAGGAGCTTTCAAAATTAAACTTTTTTGGATTTGCCATCGGAGGACTCTGTATAGGTGAACCAAAGGATAAAATGCTTAAAATAATTGAGAAAACCGCTCTCCATCTTCCATATGAAAAGCCACGCCATTTAATGGGAGTTGGTTCTCCAGAAGATATAATATCATGTGTTAAAAATGGGATAGATATATTTGACAGTGCATTTCCAACCAGAAATGCACGACATGGAACAATTTTAACCAGCAAGGGAAAAATAAATCTTGGAAAGAAGAAGGTTAAGGGAGAAAATATAGATGATGAATGTGAATGTTATGCATGCAGAAATTTCTCACTTGATTATCTCAACTATCTTTTTAAAGAAAAAGAAATGCTTGGTCAGCGTCTTGCAACCATACACAACTTATATTTTATGAATAATCTCATGAAGAGAATAAGAGAAGATATAGAAGATTGCAAAATATGATTGTTCGAGAAATGTACTAAACAGTTCGATAAATGTTGCATATCCTTTATAAATAAAGGGAGAATTTTCTCTAGGGGTGAGGGATTTTTTGCCTCCCTCTTTTTCAATTTCCCCTCCCCCTGCCTCCGCCTTCCCTAAAAGATTTAAATTGCATTGTTTTTGTTTTACAGTGTTTGAGGAAAGGATAAAAAAAATGATTGATGACGCTGATAAACTTTTCAGAGCGGAGCAGAAACTTAAGAGCATAAGAGTGAATACCCTGAAAATAAGCAGAGAAGAGATTTATGAAAGGTTGAGAGAGAGATTTGAAGTTAGAGAGATGAAATGGTATGAAAATGGATTTTTTGTTGACGGGGAGATTTCAAAAACAGTTGAGCATTACCTCGGCTACTATTACATTCAGGAAGCATCAAGCATGCTACCTCCTCTTGCTCTTGAGCTTGATAAAAATGATGCTGTTCTAGATTTATGCTCTGCCCCAGGCAGTAAGGCGACACAAATGGCAATGATTATGGAAAATCATGGAGTTATAATAGCAAATGATATAAGTATGGCTAGGTTGAAAGCCCTCACCCACAACATACAAAAGAGTGGTGCTTTAAACTGCATAATAACAAATTATGATGCACGCAATTTTTACAGAACAGGACTGAAATTTGATAAAATATTGCTTGATGCACCATGCACTACAAGTGGAAAAATAATTAAAAATAAAAAAATTGTTGAAAACTGGAATTACAGAAGGGTGAGATATATGAGCTTTTTGCAGAAAAAACTCATTAAATCAGCCTATTACTGCCTGAACAAGAATGGAATTGTTGTATATTCAACATGCTCCTTAGAACCGGAGGAAAATGAAGAAGTTATTGACTATGCAGTGAAAAATTTTGATTTTGAAGTAGAGAAAATTAATTTTAAAGGCATTAAAACGAGGACGGGAATTAAAAAATGGGGAGATAATGAATATGAAGGAGCTGAAAAAGCAATTAGAATATGGCCCCACGACAATTTAACGGAGGGATTTTTTATATGCAGATTAAGAAAATATTGAGTGAAAAAGAGATTGAAGAAATAGAAGACATAATAGAGAAAAATTACGGATGCAAAATAGGAATGAAAAATTACAGAATTTTCATGACTGGTGAAGAAAAAATATGGATATCATCAAAGAGTATTGATTTTGATATATTCAATTTTTTAAAAAGATGTTACCGGATAGGAATTTACTTTGGAAAACTGAAAAGAAATAAAAAAATAAAGCTTAGTATAGAAGGGGCGATGATGGTTGGGAAAAAAGCAATAAAAAATATTGCAATATTGAATGATGAGGAAGCATTAAAATACATGCATGGATATGACGTTACACCAGATAAGATAGTGGAGGGGGAGTTAAACAATTTTATTTTAATAAAACACAGGGAAGATTTTATTGGAACTGGAATATTGAGGGAAAATTACATAGAAAATCTCATTCCAAAATCAAGAAGAATTGTTAAGGGAAAAGTAATTTGAAATTTTTTGTTTATATTTTATTTTTTACAAGATTTTTTATAAATATGGAAGTAAAATATAATTTTTATTTTCCAATTTTTTAAAAATTTTTGTAAATTTACAACATAATGCAAAAATTAATATATGCAATCTGGTATATTAAGTAAATGAGATACGTCAAAATAACAAATGAAAAAATATATGATTTCTTGGAAAGATTAAAAAATTATGGCAAGCTTTATGCTCCTGTAAAAATATCAGATAAATTTTATGACAGAAAGGAAATAGAAGATGTGAGGGAAATAGCTTTTGAGTATATAAGAACTTTAATGCCTGCAAAAAAATATTTTGTAAGCCCAACAGAAAAAATGTTTGAAATTGACATTGAAAAAGGAGAATATAAAGAAACTTTGGAGAATATTGAACCATTTGTTATTTTCGGAATGCATGCATGCGAAATTGTTGGATTGAGAATACTTGATGGAGTTTATCTGGATAAATACCCAGATATATATTATAAGAGGAAAAGAGATGCTGGGATAATAGTTGGCTTAAGTTGTTTACCTGATGAATACTGCTTCTGCAACCTTACAAGGACAGATTTTGTTGATGTGGGATTTGATTTATTTTTGCACGAATTGCCAGATGGATACCTCGTAAGAGTAGGTAGCCCAAATGGACACAAAATAGTTGATGAAAATACAGATTTGTTTGAGGAAGTTGATAAAAATGATATTGATGCATTCAGAGCATTTGAAGAGAAAAGACAGGAAATGTTCAAATGGGAAGGTAGCTTTGATAACATGAGATACATTCTTGAACTTACAATGGAGGATGAAGTATGGGATGAAGAAGTTGAAAAATGTTTTGGATGCGGAAACTGCACAAATACATGTCCAACATGCAGATGCTATGATGTTCAGGACATTCCTGATATAGATGGCAAAAAAGCAAAGAGAATAAGATTCTGGGATTCATGTCAGTTTAGAGGGCATGGACTTGTTGCTGGGGGGCATAATTTTAGAGGAACAAAGAGAGATAGATTTTTGAACAGATACATATGCAAAAATGCTTATTTTTATGGTCTTGGAACTTCATATTGCGTTGGATGCGGAAACTGCACCTATTTCTGCCCTGCAAACATTGACTATCTAAAAAATTTAATGAAAATTCGTAGCATGACGGAGGTAAAAAATGGATAATATATATTCATTATATAAATGCAGAGTTCTCAGAGTGTATGACTTAACTGATGATGTAAAATTATTTTTATTCAGATTTGAAAATCCAGACATTGCAGAATCATGGACTTTCATACCAGGGCAGTTTGTACAGCTTGATATTCCTGGGCTGGGAGAAGTTCCAATTTCAATATGCTCATCTCCAATGAGAAAAGGATTTTTTGAACTGTGTATAAAAAAAATTGGAAGGGTAACTGACAAAATTCATGAGTTAAAGCCTGGTGACTTTGTTGGCGTTAGAGGACCATATGGAAATGGTTTTCCAATAACAGAATTTGAAGATAATGACTTACTGCTAATTGCTGCAGGTATAGGTATGGCTCCCCTCCGCTCAGTTTTTATGTATGCATTAGATAATAGATGGAAGTTCGGAAACATAACTGTAATAAACAGTGCAAAATTTGGAAAAACTCTTCTATTCAAAAAAGAGCTTGAGGCGATGAGAGACATGGCTGAAGCTGAAAATATAAGAATAATACAGACGGTCACGCGAGACCCAGATTGGCCTGGAAGAGTAGGGAGGGCGCAGGAACATATAAAATATGCAAATACAAAACCAGAAGATGCATATGTCTGTGTTTGTGGTCCTCCTCAAATATATAACGATGTTTTTCAAACTCTTATTAAAAATTCTTATGATCCAAGAAGAATATATGTTACACTTGAAAGAAGAATGAAATGTGGAGTAGGTAAATGCGGGCATTGCATAGCTGGTTCTTCTACATTCCTTAAATATATATGTGTAGATGGTCCAGTATTTGGATATTATGATATAATTTCAACTCCTGGGCTAATATGAGGGATAAAATGAGTTTGAAAATAGGTGTTCATGGTTTAACTTCCTGTTATGGTTGTCAGCTTAAAATGGCAAGTGTTAAGGAAATTATAAACATCGCAAGAAATTTTGATATTAAATATTGGTATATGATTTCAAGCAAAGGAGAAATAGAACATGTGGACATTGCATTTGTTGAAGGAAGTGTAACAACAAAAGAAGATGAGAGAGAGTTAAAAATTATAAGGGAAAATGCGGATATACTTGTTGCAGTTGGTTCATGCGCAATTCATGGAGGGGTTCAGGGTATTCTTTTTGGAGAGGAATATGAAAAAGCTTTTAAAGAAGTTTATGGAGATAAAAAAATAGAATATGAAGCGGAAATATCACATCCAATAAAAAACTTTGTTGAAGTTGATTATAATTTGCCTGGTTGCCCTCCAGAAGAAGATGAAATAATTTATTATCTTGCAACCTTTGCACTTGGAAGTTATCCTGAAGAAAAAGATTATCCTGTTTGTTCAGAATGCAGGAGAAATGGTTATCCATGCGTTCTGATAGAAAAAAATGATTGCTGTCTCGGTCCTTTAACAGTTGCTGGATGCAATGCAAGATGCTTGAAATACGGCATATCTTGCATTGGTTGCAGAGGCGCCCTGGAGGAGATAGCATGGTTTGATTCTCTGGCAAAAACATTCAAGGAGAAAAACATGGGTGAGGAATATGTAAAATCGAGGATGGAAATTTTTGGAAAACAGTATGAAAAGATGGAGGAAATGCTCAAAAAGGTGTTTGAAAATGAAGATTGAACGCTCAATAAGAAATGACCATATTGCGAGAATAGAGGGAAAAGCAGGAATTTTTGTTAAAATAGGAGAAGAAATTTCTGCAAAAATTAATGTGACAGAGGGGCCAAGATTTTTTGAAGTAATAACAAAAGGCAGAAGATATGACGATGCAGTTGCAATATGCCCCAGAATATGCAGTTTCTGTTCTATTCCACACAAATTAACTCCGATAGAAGCAGTTGAAAATGCCCTAAAAATTGAGGTAAGCGAACGGGTAAAAAAACTCAGAGAAATTCTTTATCTTGGAAATATGGTGGAGAGCCATATTTTGCATCTTTTACTTTTTGCAATTCCTGACTATCTTGGATATCCTGATGCATTTTCAATGACAAAAGACCATCCAGAGTTAATGAAAATCGGACTCGAAATTAAAAATTTTGGAGTTTTTATTCAGGAGCTGATAGGAAGCAGAGAAATACATCCTGAAAATGCAGTGGTTGGTGGATTTGGAAGGATACCAGAGATAAAACATTTTTATAAGATTGGTGAAATGGCTAAAAATATTCTACAGAATGCAACAGCAATTGTTGAATTTTTCACTGAATATGAATATCCCTCCTATGTAAATCTTGCGAGAAATCATTTAGCAATAAATCCGTATAACGGATATGGAGTTTATGGAGAGGAAATAAAAACAACAGACGATTTAACATTTCATGTTTCTCTCTACAAAGAACATATAAAGGAAAATGTTGAATCTTATTCATTTGCCAAAAGAGGAGAGTATAAAGGAAAACCATTTATGGTTGGGGCTTTATCACGCCTTGTTCATAACAATAAGTTTATTAATGGAACTGCAAAAGATTTGCTCTCAGAATATAAAAAATTTTTAACACCAGAAAATCCATTTGCAAACAACTTTTCCCAAGCAATTGAAATTGTTCATTTCATTGAAAAAATAAAGGAATTTGCAGAGGAAATTAAAATAAGGAAAGAGGAAATAGTTAAGCCAACTGAAAAAAGTGGGGCGGGATGCGCAGTTACTGAGGCGCCAAGAGGTTTGCTGATATATGAAGTGGAAATAAAAGATGGGTTGATTGAATACATGAATATTATAACACCAACAGCAATGTTTTTGCCAATGATGGAAATTGACATTAAAAATATGGCAAAAGGGCTTTGGGAAGAAGGTTATAAAGATACAGACTTAATAGGAAAAAAAGTTGAGATGGTTATGAGAGCGTATGACCCCTGCATTTCTTGCAGTGTTCATGTAATAAAATTATGAAAACGCTTGTTGTTTTTCTCGGAAGCAGAATCGCAGGAGACGACACAGCAGGATATAGCTTATATGTAGAACTAAAAGATAAATTGAATGCAAGAATGGAGTATATGGGAACAGATTTATTCAGATTGTACGGTTGTTATAGAAGAGAGGAAAAAATAATTATTGTTGATGCTGTATATGGCATAGAGGATATTATTCATCTCAAAAACAATGAAATTTTTAATTTGGAAGGAAAAAGCAAAAACGCACATTTTATTTCAGCAATAGAAGTATTAAAAATTTTAAGAGAAGTGATGGAAGATTTTCCAGAAGAAGTGCATATTGTTGGCATACCTGCAAAAAACCTGGATAGAGTTACATATGATAAAAATACATTAAAAAGGGCAATAGAAAAATTGATGGAGGTTATATGACGACTGGAACTCTGCCATTGTAATACACGCTTTCTCCATTAAATTCTAATCTACACGCCAATATTTTTGCATTTTTCTGAAAGGCAGTTTTAAGTGCATCAGAAAATTTTTTATCAGTTTCATAATTGGGGGAGAAATAATCTGCTTTTCTCATGATCAGAAAAAGAATTGCAGTATCATATCCTTTTTTACCTGCATCTATCAATTCAACAATGTGCTTGTATCCTCTGGAAGTTGGAGCATCTGGAAAAAGTGCAACCCTTTCCCTAACCAATGTGCATCCTTTTACTTCCAGCAAACATTTTTTTTCATTGGAGAGCAAAAAATCTATTCTGCTTTTTTCATATTTATATTCCCTTTTTTCTATTTCATATTCCTGTAGTTCTTCAATCAACTTTTCCTTCAAAATTTTTTCTGCAAAAAATGAGTGATATCCAGAATGAATGAAAATCCACTCATTTATATAGGCAGAGATTACATCATATTTTGTTTTTCTTTTTCCCTCTCTTTCAACCAGTAAAAGATTTCTTCCTTTTTTCAGAATTTTTTTCAGGCGACCTGGGTCATGGAGATGTGCATAATCAACTTTCCCATCTATACTAACTTCAACCAAAAACTTATTCAACCTCTTCGAGAAAATTGCATTTGTCAATCTTTCATTAAATTTATAGATCAACAAGAGCTATGTTCTATTGCACCATTTGGACAAGTTTCAACGCATGCACAGCATTCAATGCATTCATCAACATTTTCAGCAATTGCCTTCCCATTTTCGAGCCTGTAAATATCAACTGGACAAACTTCCACGCATTTAGCAGCTCCATTACATTTATCATAATCTATTTTTATAACCATTTCTCCTGATGATGAAGCAAATTCCTTAATCATATGAGAATCTATGTTTTTTTGATATTTATATTTTTCTTTGATTTGATATTCCTCAGAATAGGTGATACACTTTTCCTCAAAATTTTATTAGGCTTTCTAACCTGTTACATCCGAGCTCCAGAGCTATGTCAGCTTTCATAGCTCTCGTTTCATCCCCTCTAACAAAATTGTAAATTATTCTCCTCAAGCTAAGAAAAGCATCTGCAGATTCAAATGATTTAAAGCCACGCATTATCTT
>DRIF01000105.1 GCA_011052825.1 Thermoplasmatales archaeon | reverse complement strand
TGATTTGATGTATTTTTGCTTGTTTTTCAGATCATCATGCATTTTTACCGCAATAACAGCAGCAAAACAAACTATTTTATTGAAAATTTGTTATTGCCGAGCTCTTACAATAACAAAATACAGATTTAAAAATGGTAAATCTGTATCTGCCATATTAGAATTCAAAATTTTATACATAAGGTTTTAATAATAGTTGGTATTAATGCATTGCTAACCTAAACTTATAACGGAGGTGATGTTAGTGTCATTGGATCCATCAGCAGCAAAATATTTGATTAAGGGAAAGATAATGGTAGATGGGATAGTCGATAAATCGGATGTGATAGGGGCTATTTTTGGGCAGACAGAAGGGTTGATGGGAGAAGAGCTTGACCTCAGAGACCTGCAGAAATCAGCAAGAATAGGAAGAATTGAAGTTGAATTAAAGCAAAATCAGGGGAAAAGTGAGGGAGAACTCACTTTAACTTCTGCTCTAGAAAAGGTTGAAACTGCCATAATTTCTGCTGCAATTGAAAGTGTTGATAGAATTGGACCCTGCAAGGCAGAGATTAAAGTAGAGAAAGTAGAGGACATAAGAATATCAAAGAGGAAAAAACTCGTTGAAAGAGCGAAAGAAATTTTGCAGAACATGATTAAGCAGAGCAAAGAAGAAATGCCTGACTTGGCTGAAGAAATAAAACAGACTATACAGGTAGAGGAAATTTCATATTATGGCAAAGAGCGGTTGCCTGCTGGTCCAAATATTGATAAAAGTGATGCAATAATAATTGTTGAAGGCAGGAATGATGTCATCAATCTTCTGAAGCATGGCATAAAGAATGCAATAGCAGTTGAAGGTACAAATATACCTCAGACAATAATAGATTTATGCAATGAAAAGATAGCAACTGCATTTGTTGATGGGGATAGAGGAGGAGAACTCATACTCCGCGAACTCTTGCAGGTTGCAGATGTTGACTTTGTTGCAAGGGCACCACCAACACGTGAGGTTGAAGAACTAACATATAAACTTATAATGAAAACATTGAAAAATAAAATACCAGCAGACCAGTATATGGATTCTATGGGCATGAAAAAGGAAAAAGAGAAGGAGAAACCAAAAAAGAAACTTGAGGGTGAGTTTGCATTATACAAAAAATTGCTTGAAGAGGTGAAGGGAAATCATAATGCAGTTTTTTTGGATGATAAAAATAAGGAAATTAAGAGAGTCAAAACAGAAAAACTTATTCAGGAAATAGAGAAGGAAAAACCAAATGTTGTTATTTTTGATGGCATAATCACGCAGAGGTTAATAGACAATGCTTTCGGTAATAATGTTAAAAAAATAATTGCAACAACTCTTGGAGAAATAACAAAAATACCAAAACAGTTGAAAATATTAACTGCCAGCCAATTTGAATAAAATGTATTCAAAAAAGGTTATGGAACATTTTATGAATCCCCGCAATAAAGGTAGGCTTGAAAATCCTGATGCGGTTGGTAAGGTTGGAAATCCAGTTTGTGGGGATGTGATGTATATTTATATTAAAGTAAAAGATGATAAAATAGAAGATATTGGATGGGAAACAATGGGATGTGCTGCAGCAATAGCAACATCTTCGATGCTAAGTGAACTTGCAAAAGGAAAAACTTTAGAAGATGCGTATAAAATAAGCAAAAAGGACATAGCCCAATCTCTAGAAGGGTTACCTCCAATAAAAATGCATTGTAGCAATCTGGCAGCAGAAGGATTACATAAAGCAATAGATAATTACAGGAGAAGAGAGGAGTTGATAGAAGAATTAATGAAAGTTGTGGACAGAAAAGACGCTGAAGCTTTGTTTAGGGCGGGCATAACCAATCTTGATGAACTTAAAAAAGCTTCAGTTGAAGAGATTGCAAATGTGGTGAGTGTGGAAGGCATTGAGAAAATAAGGAAATATCTAAAGAAATGAACGGAAAAATAATTGTTTTAACTGGAGATGGAAAAGGGAAAACAACATCTGCTTTTGGAATGGCTGTGAGGGCTTCTGGACATGGAAAAAAAGTTGTTATAATTCAATTTCTGAAGAAAGGAATGTATGGAGAAATCAGAGCTGAAATAAAAAATGTTGAAATACGTCAATTTGGAAGAGAAGAATTTATTTTTGAGCCAGAGAAAGAAGATTATGAACTCACGAAAAAAGCAATTGAATTTTCTTTAAATGCATTAAAAAAACAACCATTCATGTTAATACTTGATGAAATAAATGTTGCACTTTCAATTGGGTTGGTAAAAGTGAAAGATGTTTTAAAACTAATTGACAAAAGAGGAGAAACACATATTGTTTTGACAGGCAGAAATGCACCTTCTGAAATAATAGAATGCGCTGATATTGTTACAGAAATGAAAAATATAAAACATTATTATGATAAAGGAACAAAAGCAATTGAGGGGATAGAATATTGATTTTTGGAATAGATGCATGAAATTAATCTTCACCATACCATATGCTCTGTTCATCCACAGCAACCAGAAATCCATCTCCTCTTGCTATGAGAAAATCATCTGGTATGCCAGGAGCATATAAATTAAAATCTCCAATGCTGTCATTCCATTTTAATACAATGTTGCATCCTGATATGCTGTTTAATAACGAAGATGCTGTTGTCTCCTCTTCCTTAAACCACCCAAGCATGTTCCATCCAACATATAATGGAACAGAAACATTTTCTATTGAAATGTCAGTCAAAGAAAATATTGAATCATGCGTCATTCCAATGAAATAACCGTGTCCATCTTCAATGGCAAAATCATATGGAGAACCAGGAACATAAATAATGAAATCCTGCATGCTTGCATTCCATGATAAAATGATACTACATTCATCTATGTCATTAAACAATGAAGAAGCGTTGTATGAATTTTCACAGGGCAATGTAATCAAATTCCATCCTTTATAAAGCATGAAAGAAAATAAACTTGAATTTATATTAAAAACAATGCTGTCAGTATAGCCATTGTATTCTGCTGTTATTATAGCCAAGCCTTCATTCCATCCAGAGTTAAATTCAATGCTTTTTCCATGGCTTGCATTTATGCTTGCATTTGATGCATAGTTGACGATACTCCAGTTTGCATCAATGAAATCAATGAAACCAAAAGTATAATTAAATGCTGAAGCATATGCAATAAAGGATAAATTTGTTGGTATGTTACACTCAAAAATTTCATTTTCTGTTGAAAATGTTATTAAAATGAAATCCGGCAAAATGCTTTGGTTTGCAACATACTCATATGCCCCAATATCATATCCATTTCCCTGTGGTCTGGCTATGCCATCATAATCGATTGAAGGGGCATTATGGGAAGTGCCTGCATCAATTGCAATACTTCCATTTATGAGATGAAAGTCCCATTGAGAGAGGTTTTTAAAAACATTATTTTCTGGAGAAAAAGAGATGAGAGAATTAAAATCTTCCCCACTATAATTTGCCCATGTTCCATTTAAAATATCATTCAACGAAAATTCATCAGTATACCCAACTGATATAACTCTTGCAAAATTATCATTATGAAAAATGTTGTAATCTCCAAAATAATTATTCATATTCATTTCCTCAAATGCCAGCCCTATGTTGTCTCCTCCTACAAGAATGCAGTTGTACATATAAAGTTCATCTGAAGAGTTTTCAATCCATATGTTATACACTTGGCTATCAACAAAATTGCAACTCTGTAAAAATATTTTTCCTGGTTCGCCATCCCAGTCAAGTTCAACATTTGAAATAACATTGTGATAACTTAAACAATTAATTAGGGTTATGTTATCCTGCCAGAGTTTAAATCCTCCATTCCAGCAGTCATGGGCGGAGCAGGAAAAAAGGGTTGTATTCCTTGCACTTATATCAAATCCATCAAACACGTCATAAACTGTACAGTTATTGAATACAAAATTTTGTTGTGTTCCATGCCCCAAAGCAAAGCCATCCACATTTTGATTTTCATCTCTACCTGAGTGAGATGTACAGTTATTGAAAGTTCCATTGTAACATGCTTCACCACCTGAAGGAGAAGCATCAAATCCATAAAGTGTAAAATTATAAATTTCAACATTATTCAGCAAAAAATTATGAGTTCCATCTGCACATCCAATTCCATAAAAAACATCATGGACAACACAGTCAGAAATTTCAATATTTGAAGAATTTGTTATCCATATTCCAGTGTCATTCCAGTTACATATTTCAATACCCTTTAATTTTATATAGGAATGGGAAATAAAAAATCCTGTATTTCCTGTATAAACACCGTCTCCATCAATTATCACTCTTTCTCCTGGATATGCGGAAAATGTTATATATCCATCTGTTGGATTTCCATTTTTAGTAGTAGATACCTGCTCATGATATATACCATTTCTTATAAAAACAACATCTCCTGCTTTCATTGTATCTGAAGCATGTTGTATTGTTAACCAGGGCATATCAAAAGTTCCTGGATTTGTATCGTTCCCCCATTTAGCAACATAGTAAGCATCTACCCTCTCCATTCTAATAATCCATGTATCATTTTCTTCTATGCTTCCATTCAACAAAAAAGTTCCATTGATACCACCGTAATACAAACTTCTGTTTTCTATCAATTCTTTTATCCATACAACACCTTTTAAATTCAATTCATCAGAATATATTTTAAGAGAAAAATTTTGAGATGAATTTGTTGGGTTATGGAGGGTGAAATATATTGTATTGTTTCCATATCTTTCAACATAAACATTTGAATTATTTGACTTTGCAAATGTCAGTGGCTCCCATCCAGCCATTCCTATCTCCCTTATTAATGGAATATATTTTTTGAATAAACCTCTATCTCTATTATATAGAGTTGAGTTTTCCCAGTATCTGTCATTGCATGCATTATGGCTGAACATGCTTGGATAAAATCCATAGAAAGCACATTTTTTGAAATATAATTCTACCTCCTCCTTGCTCATTAAATTGAAGTTGGTGTTCATCAAGAAAAGATAAGGTTTTTTATATGATAGAGTTCTCAAAAAATTTAACGTTTCATCTGAAGCAGGATGAAATTCCCCATCTGGAAACCAGTTTATTTCTGTTCCAGAAACATCAATGAGTGGAAAGAAGAAAAAGGAAAGAGTTCCCATTCCATTTGCCATTACAAGTTTCTCTTTTTCATGCATATTTTCAGAAACGTTTTTGGCAAATTTATAATGGGAAAATAACTCCACTATAACTGGCACACCATCTGAATCAAATGAGAGAGGAAAGGTTATATTTTCAAAATTTTCTTCTCTATAATCATTTAAATACCAGAAATATCCCTGCAATGAATCAAGATAAACTCCATCAAGCGTTGCATTTTCTGCGAGAGCCTGCTGGAAAGCTGGTTTAATGGTGAGATTCCATACAACATGAGCTTTATTCCAGTAGGTTTCATTCTCTCCTATCTCTGGGTCTGTGTTTGTGGCAAATAATGCACTCCATCCACTCCCACTAATCCATGGAGCATTGCGTATATCGAAAAAATATCCTCCTGTTCTCTTATAAACTCCACATACAATCACTGCTCTTGAATTCATCTTTCTCCATACATTTGATGAATTCAGATTTTCATATAATCTCTGGAGAACTTCTGTTTCATTTGGTTTTTCATTGTAATCGCCCATATCCTGCCAGTAAAACCATGGCTCAGTATAAACAAAAGAATATATGCCATGAGCATCATCCCATCCTACATTATTATTTCCTTCATGAAACATAAAATAAAAATCCTCAGAATTGTTTATTGTGCTTATATCTGTAAATGGCATCCATATTCCTTCATTTTCCACTTTTTTTACAAAATATTGAGGGAATATTTCATAATATTTTGATACACTTCCTCTAAAATTCCATTCTGGATAATCGTTTTTATAGATAATGAATGAAAAGTTTGCCTCACTCGGGAAATACGCAGTTTTATTTGAGAGAGCAACATCAAAACAGATTGTATATAAATTTTTTATATAGAATGTTCTGAAAACAACTGGATATTCAAGAGGAATTCCATAGCAAATTCCTAAGCTTTCATTTGAAATTGAGGAAAATGGATAGTGGGATATGTATCTTTTATTTCCAAACCATCTCCAGTTTTTATAAATATTTTCTCCATCAAAATCAATTATTCTTTCATTTCTTATATCATCTCCCCACTCCCAGCTACTTAAATTAATTGGAAGAGAAAAATATACTGTCAATGCTCTATCTTCGCCACATATATCTTTTATTCTGCAATTCACCTCTATGTATCTTTCATGAGAAATATAGGTTGCATTGAAAATTATATTTTCATCCAAGGTTTTATTCTGATAAATTTTGTTAGAATTTGAATTCAATGAAGCATTTAAAAAATAATAATCTGTTTTTACGATTTTCACATCATCAAACCATACCTTTCCAGTATGGTAACGGAATAGCGCATATACATATAAATATTGGACAGGTTTTTGAAGTTCTATAATTTTTTCTGAGTATTCCCAATCATGAGTTCCTGTGGAAAATTGGGCGGTTTGCCCCCAGAGATGAGTGCCATCAACATACGTTATGTCGATATATAATGAATAATGGGAATTTTTTTCTCCAGATACATTTTCTGCCTTACTCCATCCAGACAGTTTAAGCAATGAAAAATTCTGCATGCTTGAATTGAAATGAATCACTTGATATGCCCCATGAACTTCAGAATTATTCAGATTTTCTTCAAATATGGAATAATTTCCAGAATGAGATTCATTTGATAAAATATAACCTGAATGATATGGTGTCCAGTTTATTGCTATGCCATTATCTACATCCTCAAAACCTGAATTCAAAACAATATTTGGAGACATATCTGGAAATCCATTGTTCCAGTCTGCAAAATAAAAACCGCTCCTCCCAATTGTTTCATTTGACTGTATTTCATTTCCATCAATTATAACTCTCTCAATTTTTGAATTTTGTGAAAAATGAATTGAGAGACCATCAACTGTAGATGAAATTATTTCTTCCTTGCCATCACCACCGACAAAATTTAAAATTAAAAACAATGCCAACGGAACTAAAGCAAATTTTTTTAAGTACAGCATGCTTTTATTGGAAGATTTATTTAAATATTTTACGTGTTATTTTTTCAAAACCGTTAATTCTTTTAATTGCTTTTTTATTATAAATATGCCAAAATACATTATTGTAACAGGAGGAGTTTTATCAGGGCTTGGTAAAGGAATTGTAACTTCATCAATTGGCTTGCTTTTAAAAAGTAGAGGATACAATATAACTGCAATAAAAATAGATCCATATTTAAATTGTGATGCAGGGACAATGAATCCTTTTCAGCATGGAGAAGTTTTTGTTTTGGAAGATGGTGGAGAAGTAGATTTAGATTTAGGAAATTATGAAAGGTTTCTGGGAATAAATCTTAGCAGGGATAACAACATAACAACTGGAAAGGTTTACAAAAATGTTATTGAAAAAGAAAGGAGAGGAGATTATCTTGGGAAAACAGTTCAGATTGTTCCACATATAACTGATGAAATAAAGAGATGGATAAGAGAAGTGGCAGAGAAAAGTGGCGCAGATATATGCATAGTGGAGATAGGAGGAACAGTTGGAGATATAGAATCAATGCCATTTCTCGAAGGAGTGAGGCAACTTCATTTGGAAGAAGGAGATGAAAATGTTGTTTTTGTTCATACAACCCTGGTTCCAATTTTAAAGGTAGTTGGTGAGCAAAAAACGAAACCAACACAGCATAGCGTAAAGGAACTTAGAGCTATAGGAATTTCTCCTGATATAATAGTTGCAAGATGTTCAACGCCTTTAAATAAAGAAACAAAAGCAAAAATCTCATTATTCTGCAATGTGCCAATGAATGCAGTATTCTCATCTCATGATGTAGAGTCAATATATGAAGTCCCATTAATTCTGGAGGAACAGGGAATCTCAAAATATATTTTGAAAAAACTCTCTCTCCAATATAAAGATGCACAACTTGAAAAATGGAGAAAATTTGTTGAAAGAGTTAAAAATGGAGAAAATTTGCTGAATATTGCAATGGTTGGAAAATACACTGCACTTGGAGATTCCTATATAAGTATACTGGAGGCATTTCGTCATGCTTCTGCAGAATTAAATGCAAAGGTAAACGTTGTATGGATTGAAGCAGAGGAATTTGAAGGAGAAAAAGAACTAAAGAATGTAGATGCAATTCTTGTTCCAGGTGGATTTGGAGAAAGAGGGGCGGAAGGCAAAATAAAATCAATAGAATTTTCCAGAAAAAATAAAATACCTTTCCTTGGAATATGTTTTGGTTTCCAGCTTGCTGTCGTGGAATACGGGAGAAATGTTCTCGGTTTAGATTGCCATTCAACAGAAATTAAACCTAATACAAAGCATCCAATAATAAAAATTTTGCCAGAACAGCAGGGAATTGAAGAACTTGGAGGTACAATGCGCCTGGGGGCGGAGCCAATCATTATTAAAGAAGGAACATTAGCATTCAGTTTATATAAAAAGAGGTTGATTTATGAGAGGCATCGTCACAGATATGAAGTGAACCCAGATTACATTGAAAAATTGGAAGAAAATGGTCTTATTTTCTCTGGAATTGCAGAGGACAAGATAAGAATGGAAATTCTTGAACTGCCTGAGCATCCATATTTTGTAGCATCTCAATTCCATCCTGAATTTAAATCATATCCTCTGAAACCAGCTCCACTGTTTTATGGTTTTATAAATTCTGCAGTGAAAAATAAATATGGGTAGATTGAATGAAATACAGGATGGTTATATTTGACATGGATGGAACTCTCATTAATGGAAGGACTATATTTAAAGTAGCGGAAGAGAAAGGTTTTAAAAAAGAGTTGATGAAAATAATTGAGAGTAAAAAAGTTGCATATGAAAAAACAATTAAAATAGCCAGATTTTTGAAATGCATGACTGTTGAAGAATTTTTGGAGATATTTAAAAAAATACCCCTTCAAAAAAATGCTGATTATGTTGTTAGAGAATTAAAAAAAATGAATATAGTTACAGCCATTATTACAGATAGCTATCATATTCCTGCCATTCATTTGAAAGAAAAACTTGGTATTGATTATGTTTTTTCAAATACTCTTTTGATAAAAAATTCTCATATAACTGGTGAAGTAATTTTACATAATGAAAATCCTGTTAAAAAGTTTGAGAGATGCAAAATACATTCTATCTGCAAAAGAAATGTTTTGAGATATTTATGCAGAAAATTAAAAATTGATAAGGAAGAAGTTATTGCAGTTGGAGACGGAAAGGTTGATATATGCATGTTGAGAGAAGCTGGTCTAGGAATAGCATTTAATGGAGATGATGAAGTAAAAAGAGAGGCAGATATAAGCATAAATGAACTAATCGAAATATTAAACGTTCTTAAAAGAGTATAAATTATTTCCAATTATCATAGGAAATATATCTTTCTCTGAAAAGAAAATTCACAGTTATTGACAGCCAACTATTATATCTCTAATAAGGCATTAGCAGTCGACAATCTGAATGAAAACGTATTGTAGAGAATGTATCTGTTTTTACCCCACCACCAGGAAATACTCGAAGCCATGGGGCAATCGATAGTCATCCTGAAGAGCAACATGAGCCGGTATGTATGCAATCATGCCCGACCAAGTACTTCCATCAGGCCATGTGAAAAACATGTTTCCGGGGTTAATCTCAATGTAAGGATAGAGTTCGTAGTTGTCATAATCACTAAATGCAAGACTTCCTATACTTGGTGTACTTTCATTGAATAAACTTGCAGTATCTCTGTTTGAGTCATACACGTAGATACGGTAACTGATGCCAGGTATGATTTCCTTTACATACCACGGCACCACTGCGTGCCCGGAGCTACTCCATTTTTTTGCTTCTGTAAAACTAATATAACCTTGATATCCTCTTTCTATATCATTCCGAATCTCTGGAATAATATCTGATACAAAATCGTCATATGGGTTTCGCTGCCCCTTTGTCATGAACCACTGCCAGTACCATATTTCATGGTATCCATCAGCGTACTGTGCTCCCTGAAATCGCTCAATGCTTCGCTTCACAGAGTTTCTTGCATTTGCAAAGGGAGTAGTCCAGGGTCGCATGAAATCATCTTCACCTGTATAAGTAAAGTCATTAGGAATTTCTCTCCCATATATGGCATAGACGAGACTGTAGGAAGACATGCCTACGCATTCACCATTTTTACAAATGTATTTTACGCCTATTTTATTTTTCCCATACCCATTATAGAGAGTGTCAAGTTAACACCTCCAAATTATAAAGACAAGCCCAAGCTACACTCCACCGTTTCACGCTTTCCAGTGAAGAGTGAAATGGAAAGCGTTTCCAGAATCTTTTTACCCTTGCTTTGAATAAACTGTACCATCCTTCTATTGCATTCCTTTCTCCAAATGTCTCATTCTTATATTGCAAACCCATTCTTTGTAAAGCCCATCTATACCACGGCCCTTTATCAACTACTATCAACGGCTTATTTTCGCACATTTCTAAGACTTTCCTCA
>DRIF01000104.1 GCA_011052825.1 Thermoplasmatales archaeon | reverse complement strand
TTTTCAGGATATCTATTTCTAATGGAAAGAAAGAGGAGAGTTTGCAGCATATCTCTATCATCATACAATGAATTATGTTTTTCATGAAAATTAATTTTTCCTTCTACAAAACCAAAGGAAAATCTATTTATTTTCCTGAAGAATTTATTATTGGTCCTGGGGCTTGACATCCTATCCCCTCCTTGGATAAGATGTTCTCCCAGGGCTTAATTTTTTCTAAAATTTTTACTTGCGGAGATACTGTCTTTTCCCATTAAATTTTTAATCTTCCTCCTTTTTCTTGTTATGGAAAATGAAGTAATTTTGTGTATAAAAGGAAGGAGGAGTATAAGAAATTATTCTGAAAAAAGTTTGTCGAAGGAAATAATAGAAGCGATTATAAATGCTGGGAGATATGCCCCTTCTGCAGAAGACAGACAGCCTTGGAGATTTATAGTTATTACAGATAGAGACTTTATAAAAAAACTTTCAGAAGAAGTGAAAAAGCAAATAGCAAATATATTGAAAAATAAAAGGAAATGGAGAAAGAAATTTAAGGAATTAAATGACAACAGAGCAATTCTTTTTCTTTCTGCAGTTGCAAAATCAAAAAGAGACTCAATATTTTTTGATGCACCAGTTGTCATATTTATAGTTACAGACAAAGTGATGTTTAATGATGAATCCTGTGCCTGTTGCGCTCAGAATATGATGCTTTCTGCGTGGAGTATGGGAGTTGGAAGCTGCTGGATAGGCTTTGCAAAATTTCTTGAAATGAGTAAAGAGATTATAGAAGAAATAGGAATTCCAGATGGATATCATATTTCTGCATGCCTCACATTTGGTTATCCAGAGAAAATTCCAAAACCATCTCTGAGAAAACCCACAGCAGATGTGATAAAATGGATTGAGTGAAAATCAACTATCAATATTTCATAATCTCAAAAATTTACAAAAGTCCAAAATTTTTTATCCAAGATAAAATTCATTTCTATGAATTTAAAAGCTTTGAGAAAAATAAGTTACGGACTTTATGTGGTTTCCTCAGGGAGAGGAAATGAAATTAATGGACAGATTTCAAATACTGTTTTTCAGGTATGTTCTTCTCCTCCAGTCATAGCAATTTGTATCAATAAAAAAAATTTAACTTATGGATTAATTAAGGAAAACAAAGTTTTTGCTGCATCTGTTCTGTCAAAGAGTGCATCTATGAAATTAATAGGAAGATTTGGTTTTAAGAGTGGAAGAGAAATAAACAAATTTGAAGGAGTTAAATATAAAATTGGGTTAACAGGAGTACCAATTTTAACTGAAAATGTTGTCGCGTATATGGAAGCTGAGGTAATAGCCAGTATAGAGGTAAAAACGCATACAATATTCATTGGAAAAATTGTAGAGGCGGAATTGATTGAAAATGAAGAACCAATGACCTATTCCTTCTATCACGAAATAAAGGGAGGAAGTTCCCCAGAAAATGCCCCAACATATATAAAAGAAGAGAGAATTAAGAAAGGATATAAAATGAAGAAATATAAATGTAAAATATGTGGATATATATACAATCCTGAAAGAGGAGACCCTGATACAGGAATACCTCCTGGAACACCTAAAGTAGCAACTGGTTTAAGTAAGCTTTCCCCATATAATTTACCATTTCTGTAAGAAAAAGATGTGTATTCCATAGCCAAAACAACTTTATTTGTTTTAAGGGAATTAGCCAACTCCGAGTCTCCTTCAGCAGACTCAAAAAATGAAACATCTATCCCAATTACTGAACTCTGGTTTAGATAGTTTATAGCTCTAGCGAAATATTTTCTAGGCCATGGCCATCTACCTATCTCTTGAAGACTTTTATCATCTATAGCTACTATTACTATATCATCCAGAGGGGTGCCTGTGGTATAAAGAGCATCTGAAATCTTGGATTCCCACTTATCCAAGAAGCCTGCAACCATAAGGGGGGTAATTATGGATGCGATAGTAAGTGAAATAAGCAATGTTCTTATGAGTTTATTTTTAGATATATCAAACATCATAAATCACCAACCTATGAGAGTTCAATTATTTCTCTAATCCAATCTGGCGTTTCAGGAGGAAGATCAAAGTATCCTCTAACATAGCCATCTAACAGAACCTCCAATTCTTCATCAGTTACACCATATCTTTCTTTTAACTCAGGTATGTATGGCTCAATCCTTTTATAGAGTTCTTCCTTTACATTCTCCATGAAATCCTCATCTTTTTGTTCATTTTCTAATGCCCAATCATCCCTCTCAAAAGGTTCGGTATGGAGAGGTTCTTCTATCGCATCAGGATCAATTATTACAGATTCATTTTCATTAACTTCAATTGTATGGATGATAGAGCCATTCACAATACTTGATACCTTGACAGTTCCATAACTCACACCTACCTCTGTTTCACCTTCTTCGCTAACATTTACCTCGAAAGATGTCCCACGGATACTTACAATTGTTGTTGGAGTTTGGACATCATAATTATCTATTCCACTTATATTTAGGATGGTATTCCATGTTCTCCCCATATCTTGTTTTATTTTAACATTAGTTTCCCCAGCCTGTTGGAGGATTTCCTGAAGGGATATTTCTGTATTGCTATCAAGCCTGATTATACTACTCTTAAAAAGGACTATTGCCGCGGATGTATTGTTTCCAGTCTTCACAGAATCAGATTGATAGAGAATCGTACCATTTTTGGCAGGAACCCATTCTTTTTCTCCATGTTTTATATGCACAATGCCAAAATCAATAATTAATTGGGCTTTAGCTTTAGTGGGAGGATTTGATGTGAGCCATATGAATCCTATTATGGAAAGTATAGCTGTTACAGATACGAGGATTATTAGGACGAATATTCTCCTCATGACTTACAATTATATTTTTATATAAAAAGATTTTTTGACTATATCATGTGGCACAATAATAAAAGGCTGGATTGGGATTTTCTATTAAATAAAAACAGAAATTCCTTAAACTCCTTCATGATAAAGAAATGATAAATGAAATGAACGATATTCAAAAATTTATAACATACGGATTTCATAAATAACAGAATGGAATATGGGATTTATGTGATTTACTTTCTAATGGTGGAATTTGCTCCAAAAGCGACGTAGAACAAAGTTTTGATACACAGACGAAAATGGCTGCAGTGTTTTCTATGTTAATCTTCCAGAGAGAATTCTATATTGATGAGCGATCACAGGATAACTATTTTTAACTCTTTAACGCCGTTATTCTTGTGTGATTTGAAGAAATTTTTAACAATGAATATTTAGATGATGAATTGTAAGCCGCTGTTATAGCACTATCACAAGATAAACTACTCAGCCCCAACTGAAAGTAAGTTTCTCGTCATTTATAAATCAGCAAGATAATGGCAAAATAAACGAGAATCGCATATAATTTTTTGTGAAGTATTTTTTTACCAAATTTATTTTTTAAATTAGTGTGATATAGAATCACCCTGAAATTTGTAATAATATCCTAAATTTTATAAACAGAAAAACTTTATTGTGTAAGGTGAACTTATGGACAGACAGGACAAAATGGTAATATTTGCAGGAGTAATCATTCTTATTATTGCTGTAGCTGGAATTGTATATCATGAAAAAACATATGTTTCTTCAGAAGAAATAAAAAAGAATTCTTACAGAGTTACATGGGAAGAATACAGTGATGAAATAATAGAAAATGATTTTGTTGGCGGAGACGGATGGATGAATGAATATATAATAGAAATGACCAAAGAAAATGCATGTATACATGCAGTAGAGGTCAAAATTCAATGGACAGATAACTTAGATTTTCATGGTTTCATTTTCCCATGGAACTGGACAGATAAAATTGATGCATCTGTTGGTATAAGCGAGATGTCATTTTCTCAGTCATCATCTGGTTATGGCTCAATAGAAATTACCGCAAGTAAAGAGCCACCAAAAGATTTTGATGCAGAAGCAGAGAATATGGAAGAGGTAAATGAAATTATAAAGGACATGGTTATGAGTAAGGTGACATGCAAAATAAATTTGTCAATAACGTCAAAACCTTTATTGATTGATAGAGGAAATGATTTTACTCTTTCCATAGTATACCATTACAGCATTCCAAATATACAACCTCTCTAAATATCATATCTCAAAAAAGCAACTATTCCTCCTATAGCAGATAAACGTTCTCCGCCCTCGTGAAAATCATTTATTATTTCTATTTTCGCTCCAATTTTCTCTGCCCTTTTTATTAAATTCTCCTCATTTTTGACAATGCTGTTAAGAATAACAAGTTTCTTAACAGCTCCAAGCTCAATCGCTTTTTCTACTTCTTCCTTTCCATATGCAACTTTATCATTTTTTGCTATTCTTTCCATTATCTCTTCAACAATTTTTATTTCCATAGAAACTCTATTTTCCCTCATAATTTTTTCAATAACCCCTCTTTTCAACGCTTCATATATTCCATGCAATCCAGATGTTGAGACATCATCTAAAATATAGTTTTTAATTTCATTTTTTGCAAGTTCAATAAATTTTTCTTTTTCAAATCCAGGCCCAACTATTGCAACGGGTAAATTCAATTCCTTAATTTTTGAAAGTATCTGTCCATAATATTCTTTTAAATTATCTTTGCAATCATACATTTTTCCCGAGCGGTTTGAATAAATTGTTGCAACCTCCTCCACTCCATATTCATGAATTCTAGCAATCGTAGCCATTTCATCATCAATTGCAACAACAGCAATTTTTGGATGTTTTTTCATTGCTTCTTTTAGATGTTTCAGATGGTATTCCTTCCACTCCTTCTCAATTTTTATTTTCATTCCTGGTTCAATGCTGAAGGTATGATATGCGCCTATTTCCTCACTTCCTTCAACAATCTCACCTCTTATCCTCAATCTGTCTGTAAACTCCTGGAATTCCTTGCTTTCCACTCTAATTTTTAAATAAACTCTCTCCTTCCTCTCTTTTTTACTCCTAACTTTATCAGAAAAATCTTTTTTACTCCTATATGTAAGAGATGATAAAAAATCACCTTTTTCAATAATATTATACAGATGCCAGCAATCTTCCTTACTCTGGATATAAACCTCTATCAATCCCTTTTTTAAATCCTCCTTAATTATCTTCATATTTTTTCCTCTTTCTTTGCCAAATTTCCTGGAGGAAGAATTTTCTGTATCTCGTCAACATCGCATTCAAAAATATCTGCTATTTCCTTTGCAATTTTATTCTTATCTTCATCTCCAGGCACAAAAACAATCCATTTTTCAGCCCATTTTTTGATTGCAGACGGAGGTGCGCTCATCATTTTTTCTTCTCCATCTATTTTTATTATCCCAATGCCTATTTCAAGAGAGCATTTCTCATAATTTCTTTTTCCTCTTATCATAAACGCTCCTCTCGGTAAATATTCTCCTGCCTCTGCTCTTTTTGAAACTTGCCAAGGATTTACCCAGAAAGCACTTGCTATCACAAACTGATTCCATGCTTTTGAATAGGAAACAGCAAACTGACAAGCTTCATTAATTGTTGTTTCTTTTATTGGCAGATCCTTACCATAAACATCTTTTGCCTTGATAATACATGAGGGTGCTCCATGAACATCTGCATGAACATATATGTCTTTATCCTCCATATATTTTTTAACTATCTTTTCATTTGTTTTTGCATCTTTTCCACCAATAACCAGATTTCCATCTGAGGAAATGAACCATCTATAATTTTCAAACCATAATTTTCTTTTTTTCTCTCTCTTTTTTTTCCTCTCAACTTTAACTTCTTTCATTTCATTTATTTTTTTAATTGTAGATTCCATTGCTTCATTTGCACCTTTTATTTTTTCTTTCAATTTTTTAACTTTTTCATATTTTTCCTGTGCATTTCCCACGACACTTTTTTTCAAATCAATTTCAACTTCAATAATTTCATTATTATACGGCAAATCTATCCATGCCTTTGGGTATCTTTTCTTTTTTGGTTCTATTTCTCCTTTCAAAATTTTACTAACTATTTCAATGTTTAAAAAGATGGCATCTCCCTCTTTTTTAAGTTTTTCTGCCTTTTCATTAAATTTTTTTATTGCTTCCTTCTGCTGGTACATCTGTCTGAGTAATCTCTCTTTTTCTTCTGCAAATTCGAAACTAATTCTCTCTTCTTTACTTTTCCTTATTGTCCTGTTATAATATTCATCAAATGCTTCATTTACTGAAGAAAATTTTTCAAGTTCAAAATGTGAATATTTTTCAATTGGAAAGGGAATAACATCAATCTCTTTTTTATTTTCAAAAACAATTGCTGGTTCAAATTTTCCTTCATTAAATTTCTTTATCAATTTTTCCGTTTCAGAATATAAATTTTTTATATTTTCCTCTTTAATAATTGAAAAATGCTCATCTTTCCTTACTCCTGCTTTAGCACAAATTTCCTCTGCCCACTTACCAGGTATGCCAAGTTTCACCAACCCTCTTACAGCATCCTTACCCTCTTTAATTTCTTCTTTAAAACTCTCAAAATCAATCTCTCTCGGATCTTTTTTGGATGGTGGGAAGATGTATTTCTCTCCTCTTTTTATTGTTCTGTGAGACCATTTCTGATACATTAGAGGAGCTATAATCTTATCTTCATCATCAATTAAAATTATATTCCCGTTTGGTATTATTTCAAAAATTATTTTATATCTCTTATCCTTTTGAATTTCAAAAATCACAATTCTATCAAAATTATATTGATATATGCTTAAAATTCTTCCGTTGCTTATATATTTTCTCATTGTCATTGCAAAAGGAGGGGGGTGTTCCTGCTTTTTTTCCCTGTGCTCGCTGATGCACAACCATTTTCCATTTTTAACAAAAATCTCCCCCTTTCTTTTTCCTTTTATTTTCAAAAATATTTCATCTTCAAACTGGTAAACTTTATCAATATAGCATCCTTCAAATTCTTTAAATTCTTTCAATATTGCAATTATATCAAATACATCTAAACTATCTTTCACATCCTATATTTTGGTATCATTATAAATTAATTTCCAAACATGGCAATCCAAGAAGTACATATTCTTCAACTGTTTTGAAATCCTGCCAGTCATCCATTGGTATATTATTTAGATAGTTAATGATGGCATTGTGAAACATTTCACACAGGAATGTAGAGTTGTAATAGTTTTTGAAAAAGTTAATTTCAAGATATCCCGACAAACTTTTAACTGTATCATATCCACCGAATCCATATGAGAGTCCAGTTGAACCAATAAACGCAATTCCTCCTCCTCCGATCTTTTTAACAAAACTCCATCCAAAGCATTCATAGCTTAAATTAAACTGGGCGGTGTGGCAGGCATTGGCAAAAATTACAGGAAGTTTGTTTCCATTGAAGTAAAAAAAGATGTCAAAAATGGTTATTCCAATCCATTCATCGCTATTATGGGGGTGAGTTGCCCAGCTGTTTGGAGAACCATGCCCAGAAAAATCAATAAACATTGCTCCCTTCATAATCTCTTTGAAGAAATTCTTTCTGCTCAACATATTGTTTGAAGCCCACAGCTTAATGCATTCAAAATCGCTCATTATTTCAGCAATCTTTTCATTTGAATATTCTCCCTCATTTAAGTCGTCTTTATCATTCAAATCTGTATCTCCTCCACACAGTATTATTCTTTTCTCTCTTCCCCCAATTTTCTCATAATTTATTATTTTTTTGATAACTGTCTCCAATTCAATTTTATTTCTGCATGGCAACCTTCCAACATAAACATCTGGATATAAATCAACATCATCATATCTTCCATTATTGTTGTATTCTGCAAATATTCCATTTCCATTGCTGTCCCAGTCATCAAATGCAATGTTGCCGTCTTCATATTTATAAACATCTGCAAAATACAAATCGCTTAAAAACCCATTTTCTGTAAAGGGAGGCACGTTATCTATTGCATATGCATATCTCACTGGTGTAAGCCATCTTTCCTTCATAACTCCTCCCTGTCTTCCTCCAACAAGCAAAACATATTTTATTCCCCACTGCTCTATTGCATCTTTAATGAAATATTTTATTTTCTCTGCGGAATCTCTTCCTTGAATAGAGAAATATTTTCCTGAATAAATTTCATTTAATCCTGTTATTACTGTTCTTATTCCATGACTTTCCTTATGCTGTTTCAATTGTTGCAGTGCATCTATCCATTTATCTGGAGCAATTATGAGCAAATCATATTCATCATTTACAAATGGCAATGATGAAGGCAAATCATAATCAATGCTTATATCAAAATCATCTGCATAAATTATTTCATTTCTAACTGCATTGTATAATGCAGGATATAAATGAATGGAGAGAAAAACAACATGCTTTCCATCTTTAATGCCCATGCCAATATTATAATCAAACCAATCTGAAGGATAAAATTCATCT
>DRIF01000103.1 GCA_011052825.1 Thermoplasmatales archaeon | reverse complement strand
GCCATTAGGTGCATTATCCTGCATCTGATAATATATTTGCCAGTTTAAATCTCTGAAATCACTCCAAACTATTGAAATATTGTGTTTTGAATCAACTGCTATATCAGGATGCTCAATGAATTTTGTATTTGTAGCATTATCAATGGGTGGCATTATGATTCTTCCAGAAGCGCTTATGTCTTCTCCTGATATTCTATAATCTGGTGTAGTTAAATCAATTCCATTGTCTAATGAGGAGTAGTTGACAACGCTCCCAATTTTTGAATAATATATCTCTGAAAAAACATTTCTTTTATCCATCCATACAACATGCAGAATATCCCATATGTTAATCTGGGGGTGTGCTATTTTATAAGGTGCATTTTTAAATTCAACAGGAATCTGCTTGCATGCATATGAATGTGCTTCCCTCACAGAAATCCATCCGTCTTTATTCAAATCTGCATTTGGTGATCTTGTTTTATCTATTCTTTCATAAAATCTGTAGACATAAGAGTAGGTTATTTCATCTTCTCTACCACAGGTGCATATAATTCTGTTTGGTCCACATAAATCAGGAATAAAACCGCCAGAATGGCATGTATCTACAACAACAACCATGTGTTTATAATTTATCTCATCCAATTCAATATCAATTTCATCATCATACCAGAAGTTGGAGGCAATCCATCCTTCGTTTGCATCTGCATAAGTACAGAATGCTTCATCTCTCCCATCCTCAAATTCATCATTTAATATGCGTGGGTCATTTCCCACTGGTCTATTTCCATTTGGATATCCTCCACCGGTTTTATTCCATCCTCCTCCATGGTTTATTAGGGCGATAAAAACTAAATCATTGTTTGTTGATAAATTTTCCAGTTGATCAAAAGCCCATTGAAGATTGTCATGCGTTGCATTTCTATCAATCCATGTAAATTCTGAGTTGAAATTGTAGTTTATAGATTGCCAAGGATGCCACCCATTTTTGTCACGATATCCTCCTCTCTCAGATGCTGTCCCAACACCAAAATCAGGTATTCTCCATCTATTTCTATTTCCTTCTTCATCCCATATCCAGTAATAGTGTGTGAGGGCATAGATTTTATCATCTGTATAACCATTCGATACTAAATATTCTCTCGTCATGCAGGTTTCGTGTTTGAATCTTATTTCAGGCCATTCGTATTTCTCTATAAAGGCAAAATCCTTAAATTGGTTGTTAAAGGGGTCTAAGCTTGAGCCAGCGGGAGGATATGGATTAGAGGAGGTGTCATAACGGTAATGCCACTTATATGGGTCTTTTGAGGTGAGTATTATCCTGTATATTCTATTTGGAGAAAGACGTGTCGGCATTGTGATATAATATGACAACCATTGTGTACCAGATAGTATTTTTCCCGCTGGTGTTGAAAGAGAGAAAATTGGGATGTTATTTGAAACATCAAGGAGAGTGAGATTCAATGGATTTGAGTAATTGTATTGTTGGATATCTTTTGTTATTAATACATCAATCCATATATCATCAGTTGAGTCATTCCAAACATTTCCTGCAACAAAATCCTGCCATGGATTTGATTGGTTTACCAATACACTATTATTTTCCAGTTTTTGCTGTTGGTCTGGATAGTATCTTACTGGAGAAACAAGCAAGGCATACTTATTGGCATAGATGGTATCATTCAGAAAAACTTCCTCATGTTCCTCCTCTGCTATTGAAGGGTATACGGAATCAGAATTGTTTAAATCTGATATGATTGTATCATTAACAATTATTTTTGGAACACTCTTTTTTATTTTTGTTTTTGCACCTCCTGGTCCAATGAGAGTCCATTCTTGGAGGGAGCCATCTGGATCTATCTGTTTATAATAGATTTCCCAATTTCCAGTTCTATTGCTCATCCAAACTATATGAACATTTCCCTCACAGTCAACTACATGTCGTGGATGTTCATCATCATTTGTATTTATAACAACTGTATTTGGAGGATTAAATTGTGATGATACTCTTCCAGTATCTTCAATGTATGTGATATTATATCCAATAATTGTGCTTTCATTTCCAGATGACGAAGAAATACTTTCATTTGTTAAATCCGGGGGGGTATCATCTATCATAATTCCCTCATAGGTTTTTTCCTCCTCGATATTCCCAGCATGGTCAATGCTCCAGAAAGTTATGAAATGAGGAATTGATGGTGAATATCCAGATAAATTAAAGGGAGAGGTATAAATCAAGGGCATGCCTCCATCTATGGAATAAAAGGTGATATTTACTTCTGCATATGCTGAAGATGGAATAGTTTCATTATCTGATGCAATTAGTGTAAAAGGTGTCCGGCTTGTTACCCATGTTATATTTCCCTCTATACAATATGGCTCCCCTATTATTAAACGGGTTGATGGTGGTGTGGTATCATTTAAAAAAGTTTGATAGTATGTTCTAAAACAATAATCCCAGTCGGCATCCCTGCTTGATATGCCAGGCAAATAAGGGTTGCCCCATGCGCCACTCCACCAATAGTTTCCTGATGTGGAGAGACGAATATAGTAAGTGGTAGAGGGTGTTAATGTAATATCGGGCACATCAAAAGATATCCAAGTGGTGTTGCAGAAAGTAAGTTGTGAAATGTTTGTTGCGGGAAGAGTTAATGATGTAATCACGTTGCCCAGTGGTTGGTCAATGGAAAGCGTGATGGGACTAATTTCTCCAGTTACTCGAGCAATTTTTACCTCTACTCTTGATAAAGTGGAGGCATTTGGCACAAATTCCTGCCATTGAGATGGAGTTATATATTCACATTCTATACATACTTCCTGATACTGGTCTTTATATTCTGTTCTTGTTGCGTAAGTGTTTTCATATAATAGTATGGCAATAAAGCAAATTACGAGTATGCCCCCCATTTTCCACCAAATATTTTTCTTTTTTCCAAATATTTTTTTCATTTTATTACCTCTCCCTCTCTGGG
>DRIF01000102.1 GCA_011052825.1 Thermoplasmatales archaeon | reverse complement strand
TTTTTTAAAACATTGGAGAGTTCATATTCTATTTTTTCTAGATATTCTTTAGGAACTTTTACCATTGCTTCCTGTAATGTAGATTTACTTGGTGGACTATTGAAGCCAAGTTTTTTGTATCTTTTGCCTTCTCTGAGAAAAGATTCTAAGCCACGATAAGTTTTCTGATGTTTTGATTTAAGTAATAATACCAGAACCAATGACTTTGGAGGATGTGGAGGTCTACCTCTTTTGGAAATTTCCCATGGTTCAGGCATCCTGTCAATGATTTTCTTTGCGTTTTGAATGAACCATTCATCCTCATTTTTCATAGCAAGATTGTATATCTTCCAATTGGTTTTGAATTTTCTGTCTACTTTCTTATCCTTATTGCATCCCATCCATTATGTAGAATAAAAATATCTAAATTTATTTTTCGGACAACGCTGGGAATATGCAGCATGTAGCATCTGCATTTGCATCAACAATTTCTATGGAGTGTTCTATTAGACTCCAAATTTGGCGTTATCATGTACTTCTTCATTTGTTATGAAGATCGATTTTAAGTTTGGTTCTTCTATATAGTGGCGCAATTTCAAATGAAAAAGTTTTGATTGCCCAACTAAATTGTAATCCTCTATAATCAATGCCAAGAAGGGGATAGATGTAACCAAGAAAGATCATTAGGCTCTCAGGTATTGATGTGGAGCACCTTCTTCTTATCCTATCTTTTTCCTTTCGGATCCCATCTCCAATAAGGGAAAGGATGTGAGATTAATAAAAGTTATGCAATACAACACCAGGATAGTAACGGTTAAATACAATCCTCCTAATATCATTAGCCGAAAACTATTTGGCTTCCCAAAAATGGTGGAAAGATGGTAACGACAAGAATAGAGCAGTATATAGAGGCTATTCATGAAATAGTTAAGAAGAAAGGTTATGCCAGAGTCAAGGATGTTTCGGAATCAGTTGGAGTGGGATTTTCTGCGGTTTCGGAAATGTTTAGCAAGCTGAGTGAAAAGGGCTACATAAATTATGAGAAGCATGGATGGGTAACGCTTACCAAAAAGGGAGAAAAGTTGGCGACCAAGCTATCAAAGAGACACAAAGTGTTAAGAGATTTTTTCATAATCCTTGGCATAGATGAAAAAGTTGCCGATGAGGATGCATGCGAAATTGAGCACGTGGTAAGGAAGGAAACAATGGATAGACTCACAAAGTTTGTTGAGTTTGTTAAAAGCCATGAAGATCCTCTATGGTTAAAACGATTCAAGGAATATTATGAAACAGGCAAACTGCCAGAGTGCCCTCGAACGATTAAAAAGACAAAGATACAGAGCAGGAACAACTAACCAATAAAAGATCCATTTTCTCCGCTTCATTTTATCAAATCAAACAGATGTATTTGTTTTTCTTGAGTAAATTTTATTCAAAGACCGGATTCTAACTAATGCAAAAACCAGAGTAAAAATTCTTTATTTAATCTGGCAGAGACAATTTAAAAAGAGTAAAGAATACCGTCACTTCCAGAATAGATGCATTAGTATTCTCACAATAACACCAACAACACATGCTACTGCTACTCTTTCTACCATAGAAAAGTTAATTGCACCTCCTATCCCTCCTGCAACTGCTCCTGTTATTCCTCCTGTGACGGCTGCTTTTTTGTTTGTTTTCATTTTATCATTCTCTTTTTAAAAATTCATTTTTCATAATTAAACATTCCTTCTTTTTAAAGGTGGAATTCGAAATTTCACTTAACGAAGTTGGCGAGAGTCGTGGACGAAAGATTTCTCTTCGATTTGTTTCTAAACCCGTTTGTGTTTTTCTTTCCAATTTCTAAAGACATTACTTAACACCTTACTGTATATCAATAAATATGCTATGGTGACAAATAAAATGCCAATGCTCATCAATAGTAGGTGGGGCTCGTTACGGCGAAGCTCCGAATAAATACTACAATATCCTATCAAAAACCCTGCAATTATGAGTAACCCTAGCAACCCAAATAAAAAATATTTATTCTTCCCATTTACCCAATTCTTTGTGCTTTCGTTTATAGCATATGCTGATAATATCGCCGTGGGTGGAAGAACTGGTAGAAAATACCGCATATCTTCTATTGGAACTTGCCCCACCCAGCTCAGTTGCATATAAATTACCAGCACAGGAATTATCCAAAACGATAATAACCAAGCTCTGCTTTTTCTAAAATCTAAAAATAATCCAAGTGGAGCAATAAATAATGTTGGAAGAAGAAAAAATAATTGAGGCAGTATACGATTAACTATATTTTGAATCATATCGGATGAAGGATTAAAGTATTGTTCAAACATGGTTTGTTCTGCGGCTACTACAGTAGTATTCCCATCTACTGCCCCAACTGTATATCCCATTTGGTACCCGCTGTTTAGAGGACCGCCAAACAAAGTAGCATTATAATTTGCCAGCAAACCACCAATTACAGACAATCCTAAAATAAACGTTAAAATGAACGGCAAAGCTTTTTTGACGGTTATAAAACGCAAGTATTTTGGAATTTTAATAAATTTGATTGCCCCATAAATCAACGATCCGATTAGAATAACAATCATGGAATAACGTATTGTAACAGCAAATGCAATACTTAACCCACCCAAAAACCCCAAAAATAAATTCAATACTATTCTACTTTTCCTAGTATCTTTTTGAATTGATTCCAGAAATAAGGCAACTCCCATCGTTGCAAAAGCCATAGCCGCATAATCTGCCATACCTCTTGCATATATCATCACCATAGCGATGCCACATACCATGATCAATATAGTTGAAATAACCGCTGTTTTATGGTCGTATAATCTTCTTGCTATAAAATAAGTTGAAATACAGGCAATCGCAGACATGAAAACATTTATGAAAAAGATTGTCCCCGAGATCCAAAAAGGAATTATGAGGTAACAATATCCGGGTGCCCATTGATTTGCAACTGCCCGTTTCCCATTTACATTAACTACTACAGACCCACTAGGTGGATAAATGCCATCTGTTTTTTTTATTACGGTTATATGGTATATGTTAGGTTGACCTGATAAATAGAATGAATAATTACCCTGTGCATCAGTTCTACCAGTGGGTTCACTTTTTTGCCAATCAAAACCGAAATATATGCCAGTATCCTTCAAGTTAGGATTGATATAATGATCAACATGAAGATTCAATTCAACATTATTTTTCGACCAATTCTTTACGTTAACATATGCTACTATTGGATAATTAAAATTAAAAAAGATAGTAGAGAA
>DRIF01000101.1 GCA_011052825.1 Thermoplasmatales archaeon | reverse complement strand
ATCTTTTAGTAATGAATAAGATCAAAGCATCTTTAATATTAGATGAACCACTGCTTCTTCCGGTGAAAGAAGCTGGATAAATAAATCAAAAAAAAAACACCAATCCATGTGCTTTGATTAATGGAAACTATATTTTTCTATTAACCAGAGTTACCCAGAATAAATTTTTTTGAGTGAATAGTGATAAAATTGAACTCTGTTGGAATTAAAAACATCTCATTTTATCACTATTCTTTATTTTTGAACCATTTAACGGACAACGCTCTATAAATTCTCTCTGATATCTTTTTCTATTTCTTCAAAAAGTTCTTCAACATTGTTAAAATTTTTTATTCCAATTTCCCAGCTTAACAGTCCATAAACCGGTTTTCCATATTCAAGAGCAAAAGATATTTCTGATAATGTTCCATAATGGCCATCTATTGCAATAACTATATCTCCATTCAATACAACAAGTATATTTCTTGCATATCCTATCCCAGTAACAATGGCATAGTCCAGAAATTTGTTTCCTTCTTTTCTATCATTGCTTGGAAGAATTCCTATTGTTATTCCATTTTTTTCTTTTGCTCCTCTGCAGACTGCTTCCATTACTCCGCCTCTACCTCCTGTTATTAGTATCGCCTTCATTTCTGCAATTCTTCTTCCAACCTCCATTGCCAGTTCATAAATTTCTTTGCTACACTGCTCTCCTCCTATCACACTCACATACATATTAATTTATGCACTAAAAATTAAATATCTTTTCCCTAATTTAATTGAGTTGCGGAAAAAATTTATATTTAATGGGCATAACAAAAAGGTGATAGCAATGAAAGGTAAGAGAGCAGATTTAGCAGGACCAGGAATTGGAGATTATGCTGAAATTGAAAAAATTTTGCCCACAGACTATGAATCTTTGCTGAGCAAAAAGGAGACACAAAAGGCAATTTTTGCACTAAAAGATTATATTGAAGAAAATTTATGTAAAGAACTTAATCTAATAAAGGTTACAGTCCCTTTAATTGTTGATGCTGAAAGCGGAGTGAATGATTATTTAGATAGAGATGGTTCAAGAACTCCAGTTGAATTTCCATGTGGACTTGGCTTGGATAAGCCAATAAAAGCGCAAATTGTTCAGGCTGCAACTAAGTGGAAGCGTTTCGCTTTGAAACAGTTTGAATGTGAGATTGGAGAGGGAATATTAACAGATATGAGAGCGGTGAGAAAAGATTATTTCCTTGACCATGACCATAGTGCTTATGTTGACCAGTGGGATTGGGAAAAAGTTATTACAGAAGAACAGAGGAACCTTACCTATTTAAAGCAAACTGTAAATAAAATATGGAAAGTGATTAAAGGAGCAGAAACATACATTCAGAAACTTTTTCCAAAATTGAAAACAGATAAATATCCAAATCTTCCAGATAAACTTGAATTTATACATGCTGAAGATATTTTAGAGCAGTATCCAGATTTGCCAAGAAAAGCACGTGAAACAGAGATTTTAAAAGAGCACCCCGCCATTTTCATAATTGGTATAGGTTACCCCCTCAAAGATGGTTATCCTCATGAACTAAGAGCACCAGATTATGATGACTGGATTACAGAGACAGTGTCAGAAGATGGAAGACCAATGCATGGTCTAAATGGAGATATACTTGTATGGAATCCTGTAACCAAGCGACGCCATGAACTCACATCAATGGGTATAAGGGTAAATGCAGAGACACTCAAAAAAACAGCTTGAAATGTCAGGTCTCACTGAATTCCTGAAATACCCCTATCATCAGGCAATAATTAAAAATGAGATTCCACTCAGCATTGGAGGAGGCATAGGGCAGTCAAGGACATATATGCTTTTATTAAGGAAGGCACATCTTGGAGAAGTTAGTGTAACAGTATGGCCGAAAATACTGAAAGAAATATGCAGTAAAAAAAACATACATGTTCTGGAATAAATAAATTTACTTCCTTATCAATCTTTTTTCTAACATTTTAACAAAATTAGGTTATTGATTCTTTAACAGATTCAATTAATTCATGCTCTGAATAAAATTCTATTTTTCCCTCGCCATCAATATTTCCTTCTGCAATTAATGAATACACTGCAAAAACAGGTTCAACTTTTGGTTTTGCATAAATTCTTAAATTATACTCATTTTCATTTGCATCTTTTTTCAAGAATATCTGAATATCCACATCTGCATTCTTCAATAATGCAAACTCTTCAAACTCTTTTGAGTGTTCATGTGTCAAATTTTCATCAAATTTCCATCCTTTAGCAATTACACCTGGATAATCATTTACAATTTCAAAATCCTCAAAATTTTCATCAGATGGTTCTTCATAGGATGGAACATCAATCTGAAATGTTGGCAAATAAACGTGTTCCCAGTCATTCTGGTCATATGGAAGACCATTACTTCCGTCTGAATAGTCAAAGAGATATGTGTGGGTTTCATCTGAAAAGAAGAATGGTTTATTATAAATATACTTATAGTTCATAACGCTGTAATAATTATTTAGATAACCATTATAATCTTCATCAGACATGCTGGGATATCTATCAATGACTTTTCTACTCATTATATCTATGCCGGGAAATGTAACAGGCATTAGTCCTATGGAATGCCCCAGTTCATGCAGAATTGCTTTTGCAAGCATAACCCTCATTTCTCTTGGAGTGAAAGCTAATCTTGTTATAACTGAATTAAAATCATTACTCACATATATTGCATCAAAATTATTGTAGTTCACTGGAGTTATAAATCCTCCTCCGTCCTCTCTGCTTCCAACAACAACGTATCTGAAAATACCCTTTCTCTCATCAGCAAAATTATGGGTATAGAAAGCAAGCAGTTGTTTTCCCATAACATCATCTAAATTCTTTTGGTATGGTAAAAGTTCACCCCCTCCATTAATTGGTCCATCTTTCCATCCATCATCAATATATAAGTTTATTCCATGCTGTGCAAATCTTTCAATAATCATCTGTTGAGATTCTTTATAAAAAATATGAGGTATATCGAGAATCCCTTTCTTTTCCATTCCATCTGTTTCTATGTATATGTCTGGCTGAAAAGGATTTGAAAAATATTTTCTCATTTTGTATTCTTCAATGTTTTCAATTCCATCTATATCCGGGTCGAGATTTTCATGGGCATTATATGTAAATGGGTCATAACCATAACGCCATTCCCAGTCAGTTGGAATACCATCATTATCTGGATCAAGTTTGCTGTCATCTATGGATGGGTCTGTCCCTAAAACATTCTTTTCTATCCAGTATGGAATGTTATCATGGTCATAATCTGCCTGATAAATGTTAAACCATATCTCATAATTTTTTCCAAGATAATGTCCCATTCCATCTTTGTCTTTGAGAAAATCATCTCCTGCCCATCTCCCAGTTCGATAATCATATTTTAGTGAAACATTCTCTTTTATTACCTCTTCACTTCTCTGTCCCAACAAACCAGTTTGTTGAATTTCAATAATTGATATTTTCACATCAGAATATTCACGCTCCTCATCTACATCAAAAGTCATTGTGCTTTCATAGCCCATGGTATCCCATGTTGTATAAATTCCTGTTTCACCAACATATCCTTTTGAACTTCCAATTTCATCATCAACTTTTATTACATAATAAAAGGAAGGTGTTTTCTTCCAACTATTTCCATAAGTTAGCATTCTTTCCATCAACCCCCTATTCCTTATGCGAAGTATCTGAACAAATAATGCCTGATTTTCCATTGGGCTTATGCGGTCATCAATTATTTTTCCTTCTTTTTCAGATGGTTTTTGAGAGAGTTGCAGATATGCTATTGAAAATATGATAATTATTGCAACAAAAATAAATGCAAAAATCCATGCATTTTTTTTCATACTGAAATCAGGTGGCATAACATACACCGATTTCGTATGTTATCTGCGTTTTTATAGATTTTCTTCTATGCATTTAATTTGTGTTTTCGATTTAAAGGATTTTATCTTTTCCAACAAGCAGTAGATTTCCTCCTACAAAAATATGTGTATCAGGTCTGAGTTTCCAAGATATTTTTATATGTAAACCATAAAATCCAAGCATCATTCCGCATTGACTTCTGAGCATCATTCCATAATCGCCCAGTGATTTTCCCTTCCATAAATAGTTTGCCCCAAATTTTACAATAGTGAATCCCTTCTCGTAGTTGAAAAATATTGGTCTGAGCATGAGGCGCAGAAAGCACCTTTCTTTACTGAAAGGAATATATACCTTACCCCTCCCATAGCTTATTAGATAGTTAGAGAAACCGAAATCAAATTTAATACCAAGCGTTCCAAAATCTCCATTCAAAATCTCTTTTTCTATCTCTTTTGCTTTCTCATAGCTTACTTCTTTCTCCATTATTTTATTTCCTTTAAAGTCAAATATTTCCACAGTTGCCTTATCCTTCTCTGCATTTACTATTGAAATTGGTATCAAAAACAATGCTACCATAAACAAACTTACAATTTTCTTTTTCATGTCTCATAATTGCTAACAAGCTTATAAAATTTTTTATCAAATCAATTAAAAAAAATTTTAATGTGATTAAACTATTGTTTAAATAAATAATTTAAGAATGGTAAAAATCTCCAACAATGATTAAATTTGATGAATATATAAAAAACCTGAATAAAAGATTGGAATCATATTTTCCAGAATCTATAGCTCCTAATGAAGAGGGAATATTCAAACCTCTCGATATCTATAATGTTCCTGAAAGAGAGGCAAATGAATACAAATTTAAATCAATAAAATATGCTTTTAAACATCATTACGAAAATAATTCTTTCTATAAAAAATTCTGCAAGGACAGCAATGTCACTCCAAATGATATAAAAAGCATAGAAGATTTCAAAAAAATTCCTTTAATACCTGATAAATTCTTCAAAACATATCCTTCAGGAAATGAATTTGCAATGTGGCTTGCAACTGTTTATACTGGTGATTTGCCAGATATCGTTATAAATAAGAATGATAGCCATGAAAAGATAATAAATAAATTTAACAAAGCAGGCTTAGTTATATCATATAGCAGTGGCACAAGTGGAAGACATACTTTTATACCCAGAGATAAAAGAACGTTCCATGATTCTGAATATGCTATTGCAAAATCTGTAATTACAATGGTTTATCCATTCTGGGAATATGATATGTATGGATATGTTTTGATGCCAAATCCTCTCAAAACAAATGTTTTTGCTGGTAAGGTATGCAGTGTATATTTTGATGCAATTAAGGATATTGAGGTTGCTTTGGATAGAGAAATAACTGCAGATTTAATACAGGCAGCTATGCAAAATAATTTAAAGGGAAGAATAATAAGATATGCCATGCAGAGAGAAAATAAGAAAATGATAGAAAGGATAATTAAATGGTTGAGAGAGAAGAATAAAAATAAGGATAAGATATCATTTGTTGGCGCTCCATTTATCCTCTACTTTGTAATGGAAGAACTTGCAAAAAATGGAGAAATCATGGATTTTGGAGAAAATGGTGCAGTTGTCACAGGAGGAGGATGGAAAATTTATGAAGATAAAAGATTGCCAGTTGAGAAATTCAGAAAGATGGTTGAAGAAATACTTGGAATACCTCCAGAGAATTGCCTTGATTTATATGGAATGGTTGAAGGAAATGGATGGATGGTTCACTGCCCCGAGGGACATTATTTGCATTTGCCCACAACATACTATCATGCGAGAGTTTTAGACGAGAATGGAGAGGATGTTGACTACGGTGAAAAGGGAAGATTTGCTTTTCTGGATGGGCTTGCAATGAGCTATCCAGGATTTATAATTTCTGGTGATGAAGTCAGGATGTATGAAAAATGTCCAGCCTGCGAACGCCAAACGCCTGTGTTGGAGCCGGAGGTGAAAAGAGCCGCAGGCGCAGAAATGAGAGGTTGTGCAGAAGAAATGAGAAGAATTCTTTCAATGGATATGAGTGGTTAATATGCTGAGGGAATGGAAGGATAAGGAATATGTTCCTCCAAAACAACTTTTCCAGTTATTTATCAGAGGAGGATTTGCATTAACAAAGGTTTTGTTAAAAAATTTAAGCAATTTGAAGAATGTGAGAGCAGAGAGAATTTCATATACTCCTCCAGAAAGAATGTATGATTTACCGGAATACAAAGAGGGAATGAAGTATGTTAAATCAGATGAGAAATATCTTCGCCCAACATTATATTGCAATCCGTATGGTAAAGAAATTATAGCAATGGCAAATCATCTGGGAGCATTTGAAAAAGAACCATATGAATATGCAAGGGATGCTTTTGAATTTGTTAAAAGAAAAATAATTTTGCAGATAATACCTCTTGATGGAGTTGTTGCAACTCTAAAGAGGGGATATGGAACATGCCTGCATAAGATTTCATTGTTAATTGCTCTTTGCAGAGTTGCAGGGATAAAGGCAAGATATAAATTATATGCTCTAAGTGTTATACAGCAATGGTATGATACTTTCATTGGAGCAGATCCCCTAATGCAGGAATGGTATAATGCTCTTGGCTATTTCATGCTTCATGGAGAGGGGGAGATATATTTAGATGGAAAGTGGTTTGTTGCAGATGTTGGACCAACCCCTGAAAGACAGGCAGCATCATCAATCCCAATAACAAGATTTGGAGAGGACTCAATTGGTATATGGACGCAGGCAATCCCAGGAAGTATAATGAGAGTTGAATCTCTTCCTCTTGGCTTGGGAATTGCATCGAAACTTTTAATGGAGAAAATTTCACCAGGAAGCGTTGCAAAAATGAACAATAATGTTCTCAGGCAGTATAAAGAAGGAAGGAAAATATTGCAGGAGATGGGCGAAGAAGAATATGATAAAATGGCCAGAAAGGGATACAAAATGCCAACTATAGAATTGGAAGCAAAAAATATAATTTTTGAATAAATTTTGCAAAAATTTAAAATCTTTTTCAACATAAAGAATTGATGAAAATGAAAGGCATAAAACTTGTTGGAGTGTTGTTTATTTTATTGCAGATAGTGCTTTCTTCCAATTTAGCTGGATTGCACAGTGGAAAAAATTCTCTCGAAATACCAGAAATATCTGAAGGAGATGATGGAATTTACTTTTTATTAAATTTTTCTGAGCCACTTCTCTATGAAAATAAAAACGGAGTAAATGTTTTGATGAAAGAAGCAGATTCTTATTTAAAGGAAAATGGAGCTCCCTCTCTTCCTATATGCAAAAAAACGTTTATTTTTCCAATTGGAATAAGAATAAGAGAGGTGAGATGTGTACCTCATAAATTGTGGGAAATTAAATTGAATGGAAAAGTTGCGCCTGCTGTTGGCTATTTCCCGTTGAATAAAAAAAATATTGAAATTGTTTTTAATAAAAATGTTTATAACTCAACCAATTTTTATCCAGAAAAGTGGTTTATGTATAATATAGGCGTAGGATTGTATGAAGGAGAGCATGTAATATTTTTATCAATGGAAATTTATCCTGTGAGATATTGTCCTTCAGAAAATGTTATTGAATTTGCAGAAAATTTTGAAATAAGGATAATAAAGGAGGAGGTAAACATAAAAACAAGCTTCAATGAAGTTTATGATTTGCTTATAATATCTCCGGATAAATTTTCTGACGAAATAGACAGGCTGGTAGAGCATAAAGAGAACCATGGAATTAAAACAAAATTCATTACAACTGAAGAAATTTATTCAACATATGAAGGAAGAGATTCCACAGAGAAAATAAAATATGCAATAAAAGATGCAATAGAGCAGTGGGGAATAAAATATGTTTTGCTTGTTGGAGGAATGAAAGGACAGAGGTTTAAATGGCATATTCCAGTTAGATATTCCCACTTAGATGACAATTCAAGCTGGGAAACAGGGTATATAAGCGATTTGTATTATGCAGATATATATAAATATGAGGATGGTGACATTGCATTTGATGACTGGGACAGTAATGGAAATGGAATTTTTGCAGAATGGAATAAGATGAATAAAGATGTCTTGGATTTATATCCAGATGTTTATGTTGGAAGGTTGCCATGCAGAAATAAAATTGAAGTAAGAATAATGGTTAATAAAATAATTGAATATGAAAATACAGCAGATGATTCATGGTTCAAGAAAATGGTTGTTATTGGTGGAGATTCATTTCCAGATCAGGAAGTTGGAACAGATTATATAGAAGGACAGATTGAGTGTGATTATGCATTGAGTTTTATGGAGAGTTTTGAACATATACGAATATATGTTGAAGAAGGAGATTATGAATTCACGCCAGAAAATGCTGAAGAAATTTTATCTCAAGGAGAGGGATTTGTATATTTCAGCGGTCATGGAAATCCTGCTTCATGGGCAACACATCCCCATAATGATTTTGCAACATGGATTGACTTTGGGTTGAAAAACATTATGAATCTTAACAACGGAAATAAATTGCCTGTTTGCATAGTTGGAGGATGTCACAACAATCAGTTCAATGTGAGCATACTTCGTATATTTAAGGAAGGAATATGGGCATATTATCTTGGAGAAATGTCTCCTGAATGCTGGGGATGGTTGTTCACAAGAAATAGTAAAGGAGGTAGCATTGCAACTATTGGAAATACGGGCTTGGGATATGGAACAATTGGAGATGGACCAGTTGATGAAATTCCAGATAGTGAGCCAGATGGAATTCCAGATTGCATACAGTATCTGGGTGGATGGCTTGAACCCCATTTCTTTGAAGTTTACAGTAAAAAAGGAAAGGATATTCTTGGAGAAACATGGGGAACTGCAATAACTGATTATCTTAACCAGTTTCCAATTGATTGGAGCAAAGAATGGATAGGGGAAAGACCATATACAGTTGAACTGGTTGATTGTAAAACAGCTCAAGAGTGGGTATTGTTTGGAGACCCAAGTTTGAAAATAGGAGGATACTGAATAAATGAGTATATATGAGAGAGAGTTAAGGGAAATTCTTGCAGGAAATGAAGAAGTGATAAAAAAAATAACAAAGAATTTTGGTGATAAAGAGAAGGAAAAATACATGAAAATAATTGAAAATCCATTTATAACAGTAAGAGCAGCTGGTTCATTAGGGATAGCAGATATTGTCGCTATAAGAGGAGATTTATCATTCATAGTTGAGATAAAAGTGAGAAAAGAAAAAGATATTTTATTCAGCCATGAGGGAGGAAGAATGCAACGCAAGGCAGAAGAAATGCATTCAAAGTGCCTCAAATCAAAAATTCTTCCAGTTTTTGCCTTCAGAATAAAAGGAGTAAAAGGAGAATCATGGAGAATTTTTACAATGGAAATTGATGGAATTGAGGGAAAATCAAAAGAATTATATGATGCTATACCAAAACTCGAAAAAAGCAGAGGAGGAAATTATATTATGAGATGGGATAATGGAATGAAGTTATCCGATTTTATAGAATTGGTTTCATGCTAATTTTCTTCATTCCTTTCTGAAAATAACTTCAGTATGAGGATAGGCAATTTCAACATTTCTTGCTCTTTTTATATTTTTGAATATTTCTCTTGTTATATCTGTAGCTATTTTATTTCTTTTTGATGCAAGAATGTAATATCTAACAGTTATTTCAATTCCGGAATCCATGAATTTCAATCTTATGCTTGAATCTTTAGGAATTTTTTTTGGAAAATTTTTCCAGTACTTCTCCATCACATTTTCAACTGATTTTTTAATAATCTCTTCCGCTCTTTGGAGATTGCTTTCATAAGTGATTGTTGTTTTTATCTCATCCAGTATGTAGTCATGTTGTGCAGTATAATTTATTATTTCTCTTTCAAAAAGAATTGAGTTTGGAACGGTAATAATTCTTCCAGATTTTTCCTCACCATCTATTGTCCCTCCAATTTCTTCTAGAGTAATATAAGTCATTGTTATGTCAATGACATCTCCTTTTATATTGCCAATTGTTATTCTATCTCCAATTACAAATGGTCTTCTTATTATCAAAATAATCCATGCAACCATGCTTGTAAGGGGTTTTTGAAGTGCAAAACCCAAAGCAACTGTCAACAAACCCATTATAAGTCCAAATTCACCCCATGAACCAAAGTATGAGGATATAACAACTAAAATGAAAATCAGTATAAACATATATTTTATAATTTTAAGAAATATCATTATGTTTGAAATCTGCTGTTTTGTTTTTGCCCTTTTTAATAATATCCTCTTTATTATTTTATAAAGAGTATAAAAAATTAAGAAAGAAATTACAAGTATAGAAATCAACCAGAGTGCATCTTTTACAAATTCTAAAGACGAAGAATCAAATATTTTTGTTATGTTTTCCATCTTCCCTCCCGCTTATAAAATATCTGTTGTTTATTTAAACATATTTATTTTTGATGATAATATGTTTGATGATAGATATGGCAGATACACCTATGTTAAAATTCCTCCCTACATTGTTTTACATTGTAATCACCTTGCTATTTATTAAATTTCGGGTTGCTTCACCTTCCATTAACAGTCACCTATTCGCAGTTTGCTGCAATATGGCAATTTGGTTATACATTGAAGGATATTTTCCACAGTCAGATTAACGCAGTTATTTAGCATGTATCTATCGTGGTTCATATCCTTCAATATGGAAGGGCTCTTTATTTTTCAACATCCAGTAAATTACTCTGGCCATTTTCCTTGCAGTTGCTACTATAGCTGTCCGCTTTCCCTTCGTTCTTGCTATGCTGTCATAAAACTTTGTTAGAAAGCTGTTTTTGCAATGATTTACATGAGTCCATGCACATTGTATCAGCAACCATCTTATTTCAGCTGGTCCTTCTTTTGTTATATTTCCATAATATGTCTTGTTTCCAGATTGTTGTGTAGATGGAGCCAATCCAAAATATGAAGATAGTTTTTCCGAGCGTGAAAATCTGTTT
>DRIF01000100.1 GCA_011052825.1 Thermoplasmatales archaeon | reverse complement strand
GAAGCTTGCATATTTGGATTATTTCCTCTTCTGATAATCTCCTTCTGTAGAGAGGTGTTCCTTTCGTTTCCATAAAATAGGTCCTACAGTGTTTACAATAATATCTTTGATGACCTGTTGAATATTTACCACTTTTAATGATGTCCTTTCCTTTTTCTTTCAGATAATATTTACATCTGGGATTTTGACAAACAACATTAATTGTTCCTCTCGGACGAGCCATTCTTTTCACCTAATAGTATATTATGTTCTAGTATAATAAACTATCGTAAATTAGGACAATAGGAATAATTTTTAGGCAACCAGCTCATCCTTCATTTTCTTCAGTTCTTCCACAATTTTTTTATCGGCAGTCATAAAATCATATCCATCAATTTCTTCTATATCTATCCATTTTAGCTCTTTATGAACTTTTGCAATAGGTTTTTTCATTGCATAAAACAAGAAAAGCGTGCAGTTCTATATCTGACTGTTTTACTTTAATAAAGGGTTTAACAATATCTATATTTATATTAAGTTCCTCTTTTAATTCTCTTTTTAAGCATTCCTTAATCTCTTCTCCATTTTCAACTTTTCCTCCTGGAAATTCCCATTTTTCTTCATCTCTTTTAGCAATCAAAATTTTTCCTTCCTTCAAAATTATGCCTGCAGTAACAAGCATGAGAGGAAAACACATAACCTTTTATATCACTTTGCAATTTTTCTACATGGAAAAGAACTGGAAAAGATGGCTTTTTTACGTAGATGTTATAGTAATTGCAATATTTGCAATAGCAACAGTTTATATGGCAGAAGATGCTTTCTGGGCAGGTTATCATAGAGCCATTGGCTCGTCCCATATAAATGAATATGGAGAATCAATGTGGCACCTTGCAAGAGACGTTGCATTCCAAGTAGCAAGTCTTTCATGGATCTTTTATCGCCTCTTTAGATGTCAGTTCCTGCTCCTTAAAAAGCCATAAGTTTATTAATGGATGTTATTTTTTAATTTGGCTAAAGGTGCAGACTAGACTGGGGGGTTAGGCGTCCCCTGTAACTGGAAATCGCCTTAGCCAGGGTCGAAGTTGCCAAGGCGGCACATGCATCTAGCAGGAATCCAGCATTTAACAATGATATCTCGTCCTCTGGGATTGGGGGTGAAAGACTGGATATCTGGAAGGATATCTGGTCTTTCTTTACCCTGGACATCGGGCTAGGCCCGGAAGGGAGCAACCCAGCCAGGAACTACCAATGCTCAGAGGGGTGCGGGATGGAGGAGAATGCTGGGCAAATTCCTGTTGGATGTATGTGTCCACTTGGAACGCGTCTGCACCGGCTAAAAATGGATTTGAGGAAAAAAATCATTGATTTCTTTCAAGAAAAAGGAATCTTGGTGCAGGAAGAAACAGTAGAATTTTTAATGAAAAGAGAGAATGGAATAGAAACATGCAAAGAAATTTTAAACAATTTTGATGAATATCCTCTAATTCTTTCTCTGGATTTAGTGAAAAATTTTTTTGGAGAAAAAGATAATAGGAAGGAAATTAGGAGAGAAATAAAAAAAGAGAGGTTTTCGGAAAAAGGATTTAAAATTTTGAGAGATGTTACAGGTAACAGCACTTGCAAAGGCGAGATTAAAGATTTTGTATGTTTATTTAGAGATAGATATGAAAGATTGAGTGAACTGGTAAAAAAGAGGCAGGAAATGAAATATGCCTTTCCAATTAAAAAAGCTCTGAGGAAGACAGACGAAGTTGCATTCATTGGAATTGTTAAAGAGGTTTCAAATTCAAAAAATGGTATATTTGCAGAGATAGAGGATTATGAAGATTCCATAGAAGTATATATTCCAAAGGATGTTGATTCATTTGTAGTAAATGATGAGATATTGGGAATAAAAGGAAGGAAAAGTGGAGATTTATTCATAGCAAAAAGTGTTGTAAGACCTGGCTTACCTGTTAGAAGGAAAAGAAATTTTTCTGAAGAAAATACCCATGTGCTTTTCCTTTCTGATTTGCATGTTGGAAGCAAAAGTTTTTTGGAAAAAGAATGGAATAATTTTATAGAATGGATTAATGGAAAGAAAGGGAGTGAAAGGCAGCGAGAAGTTGCAAAGAAAATTGAGTATATAATAATATCAGGAGATGATGTTGAAGGAATTGGAATATATCCTGGTCAGGAACATGACCTTTTAATTGAAGACATATACATCCAGTATGAAGAACTTGCCAGAAAACTTTCTGAAATTCCAGAAAAAATAAAAATTATTTTACAGCCAGGAAACCATGATGCAGTACGCTCTGCCCTGCCTCAGCCTGCTTTTGAAAATGAGATAAAAAAATTTTTTTCTGATTTAAATGTTAGTTTTATAGGAAATCCATGCTATTTTGAGATAAATGAAGTTATAATATTAGCATATCATGGACAATCAATACAGGATTTTGCAACCTGCCTGCCAGGAATGAATCAAAATAATCCAACCCAAATAATGAAGGAAATGCTTAAGCGTCGCCATATGGCACCAATTTATGGAAGTGTGTCTTCCTTTGCACCAGAAAAAAAAGATTATTTGGTGATAGACTATGTTCCTGATATTTTTGTAACAGGGCATGTTCATGTAACGTCTGTTGAGACATATAGAGATGTTCTTTTGATGAATGCTTCTGCATGGCAGATGCAAACAGAATATCAGAGAATGATGAACTTCATGCCAGATCCAGCAAAGGCGATAGTTGTGAATTTAAAAAACATGTTTTCTTCCGTTGTCCACTTCACATAACCCACCCCCCTTCATTTCCACTGGAAAGTTTATATTACTATATACATTCATAAATGTGGATGGAATATTGATTTCAACAAAAAAGGATAACAGAGAAATGAAGGAACTTATCAACTCTCTTGGATATAAGGTTAAAAAAGAGTTTTTGCAGATTAGAAATAAAAAAACCCCCTACTATCTTGGGAAAGGAAAGATTGAAGAAATAAAAGAATATATTGAAAAAAATAGTATTGAAATTGTTTTTGTAAATGATAGTTTACGTCCCTCTCAGTGGTTTAACCTTGAGGATTATTTAGGAGTAAACGTCTATGACAGAATAAGAGTTATACTTGAAATATTTGCAAAAAGAGCAAAGAGAAGGGAGGCGAAACTCCAGGTAAAACTTGCAAAACTTAGTTATGAAAAACCTTTTGTGAGAGAACTTTTTCATAGGGTGAAAAAAGAGGAAAAACCAGGGTTTTTATCAGGGGGAGAGTATGTTGTTGCTGATTATTATGAAATGATAAAAAAACAGGTTAAGAAAGTAAGAAATGAGTTAAGAAAAGTAGAAATAGAAAGAGAGAATAAAAGAAGGGAAAGAAAGAAAAGAGGGTTTTATCTGATTTCTATAGCAGGATACACAAACGCTGGGAAGAGTTCTTTATTGAACTATCTAACAGGAGAAAAAGTGACTGTTGATGAAATGGTTTTTTCTACTCTTTCCACAAAAACAAGTAGGATAAAAAAAGAAGATAAAATTCCTTTACTTTTTACAGATACTGTTGGTTTTATAAAAGATTTACCTCACTGGATTATAGATGCCTTTCATTCCACATTGGAAGAAATATCTCTTGCAGATGTAATAGTATTGATTGTTGATGCTAGTGAGGAAATAAAGGAGATAAAAGAAAAATTAAGTGTTTCTTTAAAAGAAATTTACAATTTAAAAGAAAAACCAAACATAGTTATAGCTCTCAATAAAATAGATTTGCTCGAAGAAGAAGAGATTGCTGAGAAAATCAGGGAAATAAGAAAATTTACTAACTACAAGTGCGTTCCAATATCAGTCAAAAATGGAGTTAATATTGATATTCTGTTAAATGAAATTTATAAATTTTTACCTACTCTCCAAAAAATTGAGATTAAAATTCCTCTCAACAATTCAGATGGAATATTGAAATGGCTTAATAGAAATACAACTGTATTGAGCTTGGATTTGAAAGATTTTGCCAAAATAAGAGTGATTTGCAGTGAGAGGATAAAGGACAAGATTATAGGGAAATGTTTGAAAGCAGGAGGAGAGGTGTATCTATATGGAAATAGAAGATAGAATAAAAAAGGACATAGAGCTATTTGAGAAAAATTACAAAGAAGTTGAAAATAAGGAAATAGTTGATATGGCAAAAAGATATTATGAAGATTCAAAATATTATTTTTCATTGGGGGATTACTTCACAGCATTTGGATGTATAAACTATGCTCATGGTTTGATAGATGCTGTAAGGTTATTTTCTAAAAATAAAAATTAGAGAATGTTTTTTATTTCTTTTCTGGCAACACGTTTCTATTAATGAGCGTAATTCTTGCTACTGTTAAGGCTAGTTTTTAATAACCTTTCTAAATTATATGACGAAAAATAGAGAAGATAATATGAAGAGAGTATTAGCTTTGGCGGTATACTTTTCATTACAAAACAAGAGAATTCCTCAACAAATTCACTTGATCTTTATTTAAATATAAATTTTAGAAGTGCTTACAATGTTTTGTTACGTTGAGATGAAATATTGGTGTTTATTTGTTCGAAGTTTTTCTATAGAGTAATAATTTTACTTCTTTAAAATAATTAAATCTTATCATAAAAAGGTGTTTCATTTTAGGTTTAATAGAGAAGCATCTTCTATACTTCTATCCACTCACTTATTTCATTTCTTATATTATCATTAAATAATTTTAAAAAATCTTCTTTACTTTTATATGGCCTATTTCTAATCACTTTTGCAGCTCTCTTTTCGCCAATATTTGGAATACTCTTTATTATATTAAAGCTCACTCTGTTTATATTTACAGGATATTCTATGCCTGTCACACTTCTATATGAATGGTCTAATATTTTAGCATCAACGAATCTGTTTATATTTGTCTTGTATGGCAGACAAACTAAAATAGGATAGCTTCCTACTTGTCTCCCAAAAGTCTTCCTTCCAATATTTATTTCCAGAAAGATATCTTTCATTATTATTTTTTTAGGAATGATTTTTTGTAGCATTGGTTTATTTATCTCTTCATTCACCTTTCTCTTAAAAGTTTTAAATAAGTTTTTATTTATCTTTATCTTTTTTTTCCTAATTGCTGCAACTTGCCTTATATTTATTCTTCTTAATAAATATCCCTTTTTCATAATTTTATTCAAAAAATCAAAATTTTTAATATATGTAGCTTTGCTTTCCCCATCTAATCCATAAACAAAATTTAAACCAGGCAAAAATATTGGCATTCCATTTTCCCCTCTCTCCTCTCCAATACTATTTATTATTTCAATGGCTTTCATTACTTGTTCAGGAGTTGCATTCAAATTATTCTTTTTTATTACACTTTCATCCGCACTTTCCATTCCTAACGCTGCCACATTGCCTGGCGTACAATATTTTTTTATTAATTCACAAATTTTTAAGGAATGTCCCTCCCAATTTGCCAGCACAGCAGGATTTGCATTATCTATATGGAGAACAGATGGATTTAATTTTGCTATTCCTTCTAACAACCTTTTGATTGCACTAATATTTGGTTTCGGATTTTCTGTTTTTCCTATTCCTACTGCTTTATATGAAAAAAAGCAAGATTGACAACCTATTCTAAAATTGGCAACTCCTTTATCAACCAATTCCTTCACTTCTCTTATTATGTCTCTCTCTTCTCTCATAGCAGGTTTTCCAAAAAGAGGTTCTATGCAAAAAGAACAACCACCATTAAACCATCTCACACACCCTCTATAAGTTTCTATTTCACATATCAATGGCTGAGGGAAGTCAGGATGTTTCTCAACAACTTCTGCCCCCAAGACACTCCATCTTTTCCATTCAATTTTTTTTCTCCTTCTGTTTACTATCTCTCCATTCAAAAAATCATAAATAAATGCATCATCATCTCCTCTAATAGCAAAATCAACATATTTAGCACCACTTACAAATCCTTTTCCTCCCCCCTGACCAAATCCAAACCTTGCAGAAGGACCAGCAAGAATTTTAACTCCTTTAAAACTTTTGCATATCTCTAAAAATTCTTTAAAGGAGATAGGCATTCCTCTCAGATATTTTCCAGGTACAATAGCTCCCGCAAATATAATTAAAATATCTCCTTTAAAGTCCCTTTTTTTTCTCCATTCTTCGACAGTAATATATTCATATTCCTCTCCCGCATCTCTAATAGCACCAGCAATATATCTAATGTAGGGTGAAATGTATGGAGGAACTCCCAAACATGCAGGCTCATCAACAAAGCCGTCAAATAATGTAATCACTGAAAATTAATTCTGTCCAGCATATAAACTTTCCAGTGGAAATGAAGGGGGGTGGGTTGTACTTTGCATTAGATATCTTTTTATTTTTAAATTTGTTAATGTTTCATGAAGAAGATCGCAATTCTTCTCACAATAATTTTCATTCTTCCTGTTAATGGATTTTACAATAAATTTAATGAATGGAGTGGAAATTTTGAGGGCCGTCATGAATGTATAAGAGAGTGGTGGAATGTTGATGCGTTTATAGAAGCGGATAAAAATTATAGTATCACAATGTCTTTTGAATATGAAAAGGAAACGCCTGCATCAAATATGTTTTTTACTTTGTTTGACTGGAGTGAAAAGAGTGTTTATAATTTAAGCTCATATAACGATGAGTTATCCGCTCTAAAATGCAGTGAAAAAAATTTTTTAAATTTAACTTATAAAAATTCGTGGATGAGAGGTAAATACCCTTTTTATATTCTTCATTTGGAAAGTAAAGGAATTATTTTAGACATGAAAATAACTGCAGAAGCAGAACCAAAATTTGTTGTTGAGGAGCAAGGGGGTGTGCTACCGATAGGGTTTGGCTATTATAAATATGTCTTTATTCCAAAATGTAAAGCTAGAGGAACTCTCTTCATCGATGGTTCATTAAAAAAGTTTGAAGGAACTGCATACTATGAACATGTGTGGGGGAACTGGAGCTATCATAATCCTTTAAAAGGGAATGCAATAAAGTATTATTTTAAACTTGCTGGCTGGTGGTGGAAAAATAAAAATATTTCTTCTGGGAGTTTAACAATTTCATCAGACAACCCTTTTGGATATGACTGGGCTTGGATTGCTTTTGATAATGGATGGAGCATGTTTTATGGTGTAATTCCATTTTGGATAAGAGAAATTCCTTTGGGAGTGATTTATTTATATAATGGTAAAGATATTGTAGAATTTGGTAAAATAAATTATAAGTATGTGAATGGAACTTTTTACAAAGGAGCGTACATTCCAAATAAAATTTGCTTTACTGCTGAAGGTGAGGGAAAATTAAAATTAGTTATGGAAATGAAAAACACTCCTCATATATATGAAGATGAATTAAAATCATTTTACTGGAAAAAATTGATTTTGTATGAGTGTCCCGGTTTTATAAATGGGTGGTATGAAAACCGTGATGAAAAGATAAATTTATCCGGAAAATGTGAAATTGAGATAGAGAGAGAAGTGAGCATATTTGAATATAATATGTTAAGAATAAATCCATATTCAGACGGTTTTGAATTAATTTTTTTATCTTATATAATGAATTTTGTTATAACATTACAATTATTCTTTAACCCTTTTTCCATAAATCTCTCTTTTTCTAATATAAGATAGAATTAAACCCAAAATAATTGTAACTATAATTAACCAGAAGGTTGCCTTCTGAGCTAACCCTTTTTCAAACAATGTGTAAAAGAAACCAGAGAGGAAAATTAGTAGGGAAAATTTTGCAATACCTCCTGCCAAAATATAAAGAATGCTTTTTTTATAATCCCAGTTATTAACAGAAATAAAAGCCCCTGTATAGGGCAGAACAGGTGCTATTCTGTTTATAAGAAGCATTTTTTCATCCCTTGCTATCATCACATTACTATATTTTTTCATAAATTTTTTAATAAAAGAGGGCAAACCAAATTTTTCAACGGTTAAGTAGAGAAGTGTATTGCCAAAGAAAATAGACAGCAATGCAACAAAAATTAAAGTAATTCCCCAGCTAAAAGTTGGATTTGTTGAATAAATAACAAGCAAAAAAAATTCAGGAAGTGTCGGGAAAAACATACTATCTATTATGAAAATAAAGAATAGAGCAGAAACCATGCCAGCTCCTCCAAAACTGCTGAAGAATGAAATTATAGCATCACCAAACATTGGCAAACAATAGGTTTATTCTTTTTTAATTTTTGGTTAATTTGATATTCCTCAAAATAGGTGATACACTTTTCTTCAAAATTTTATTAGGCTTTCTAACCTGTTACATCCGAGCTCCAGAGCTATGTCAGCTTTCATAGCTCTCGTTTCATCCCCTCTAACAAAATTGTAAATTATTCTCCTCAAGCTAAGAAAAGCATCTGCAGATTCAAATGATTTAAAGCCACGCATTATCTTGTAGCGTTGCTTTACATCCTCGTTATACCTCTCTATTGGATTGTTATTATGTTCTAAGCCATATTTCTTG
>DRIF01000099.1 GCA_011052825.1 Thermoplasmatales archaeon | reverse complement strand
TGGAAATATTCTTCCATCTGGAAATACGATTGCATCCTTTTTCCTTCCTTCCAAACTTTTCATGAGAGGTGTATTCATACCACAATCGCAATATTCATTTTTTAATGAACCAATATCATTTAACCCTGTATATCTTATTATTGGAGTTCCTCCAGGATAGAGGCGTGTTATAACAATGCTTCCAAATTCATTTTCTCCAACAGGTTCTCCATTTTTATCGAGAATTTCTACATTCACGAAATCACTGTTTATATGAAAATTTCCATTGAGGCATTCAAAAGCTATTGACCCCCCTTCAGTTGTTGCGTAAAGATTCAAAACTTTAGCGTCAAAAGCTTTTTGTATATAATGTCTTGAATAATCATCCAGAACCTCACCGCTTGATATTATATATTTTGGCTCAACATTTTTTCCAAAACCCTTCATTTTTAGGGTTGCCAAGCCCATCAAAACGCTTGTATAACCGATTAGCAATTCAGGTTTAAATTTTCCAACTTCCATAAGTAATTTTTTTGCTTCCTCACCAGTATAAAGCATTTGGTAATTATTCAAAGAAAAAAAAGGAGAGAGATTGCCCATCAATCCTTTTTTGAGACATTCTTCATCTGTTGTTTTTGGAATGGAAAAATCACCAATATTTGTTATTCTTGTTTTTCTCCAATTCATTCCATATGCTCTCAACTGTCTTATTCCAGCAAGTGCTTCTATTGTTATGTACTCCATATCTTTATACATTGTCACAGGTCTGCCAGAGGAACCAGATGTTCCTACTAAATAGGAATTATCTTTTTTATAACCAACAGGTATAATATCATCAGGAAATCCCTTTATCAAATCTTCTTTGAAAATTAAGGGAAGTTTTTGCAAATCTTTAATACCATGAATATTATCTGGATGTACTCCAGCTTTTTTGTATTTTTTATGATATAGTGGAGCTTTATATGCGTATTTAACTGCTTTTTTTAATGCTTTACCCTGATACTTTCTAATTTCTTCTGGTTTTAGCCTCCATGCCCTGTTAATATCTGTTAGATAGTGCTTTATTATTTTTAATGTAAAAACTGGATTGAGGAAAGGATTCATGTGCATGAATATAGCCAATATTTATATTTATTTCTGGTGATTTTATGTTACCTTCCAAAATTATCCTCAAAAAATCAATTTGAGATGTCATAGAGTAATGCAACCGATAAATATATAAGATTTGTTATGTTTTAACATATCAGCTAAGGGGGGCAAGATAATGAGAAAATATAGAATTTATGATAAAAAAAGAGAGATAATAGCTATATCTATATTCTGCACGGCGTTTCTTTTACTCAGCAATCTTCCATCAGATTTAATTTATTTAAATGTAAAAGGAGAGAGAAATTTATTATCATATCTCCCATACATCACACAAAACAAGCCAATAAATTATACAGGCAACACTGGTTATGAGCCCTGCTATTATTACATTGGAGGGATTATAAATTCTGCAAATGGAAACTTATATCTCTCAGAAGCTGATATAGCCATAAATGCACGTGGCTTCCAGATTGAAATTATCAGGTCTTATAACTCACATATGGCCAATTACGATTGTGGTTTTGGGTATGGATGGACGTTTAACTATAATATCAATTTAACTGAACAATTAGACGGCTCTCTCACACTGCTTGAAGGAGACGGCTCTCTTCATACATTTGAAAATCTTGGAGGAGGCGCCTATTCCTCGCCACCGGGCAAATACTATAAATTAAGAAAGAATCCAGATTCGACATATCTCCTTCAAATAAAAGATGGTTCTTCATACAGTTTTAATGCTACTGGAAGGATCATGAATATTACGGATAAAAATGGAAACAAATTAACTTTTACCTATTTAAATGGGAAACTTGTCAATATTACAGATGATACTGGTTTATGGATAACTTTAGGTTATAACATTAATGGGAGGGTAGCCACTATTAGAGACACTCTAGGGCGAGAAATTGAATATAAATATAATACGGAGGGTGAGTTAATCAATGTAACAGATGTAATGGGAAATTCCACTTTATATGAATATCACACCAATCATCTATTAAAAGCAAAAATTGATAAAATTGGGAGAGTTCTAACATTTGATTACATCACTCTGAACAATCTTACTAGAGTGAAAAAGATAGGCAATTCAATTTATAATTATTCAACTGGTTCATATATATCTCCTTACTATGTTTATGACATTGAATATGATATAGTTAATGAAACAGTTAAAGAAACTAAGAGAGGAAGAGAGTATATTATAGAGTTAAATTTATTTGGGAATCCATTGAAAATAATCGATCCTAGGGGATATGATGTTCAATATTCATGGGGTGATAATATGAACTTAATTAGTTATGTGAACAAAAATTCAAATACTTACACTTTTTCCTATGATGATTATGGAAATATTGTAGAGATGATGGATCCAATGGGATATAGCAGGGTATGGGAATGGGAGAACATTGACAATGATAGCAATTACATAACTCTTTTGAAAAAAGAGATCAATCAGTTGGGATTTACTATAAATTATACCTATGATGAGAATGGCAACCTAAATAAAACAGAAGATGCAATAGGTCAAGAGTCATACTTTTACTATGATAGTTATGGAAATTTAATAAAATTTGTTGATGTAACAGGAAATCAAACAATTTTTGAGTATAATGATGCAGGATATCCTGTTAATATAACTAATGCATTAGGAAATGTTACTACCTTTGTATATGATGGTGTTGGCAGGGTAGTAAAGATAATTGACGCAAATGGCCATATCACAAACTACCAATATGATGATAATGATAGAATAATTAAAGTAACTAATGCATTGGGTTATAATACTACATATCATTATGACGCTCTTGGGAATTTATTATATGTAATAGATTTTAATGGCAATAGAATAAATTACACCTATAATTTTAGAAACCAAATAACAAATGTTACAGATACAGTTGATAATGAAATAAGATATGACTATGATAAATTTGGAAATTTAATCAAGATTATAGATGCAGAAGGGAATGAGAGTAAATATTCCTATGATGAGATAGGAAGAGTAGTTTCTGTAACAGATGAATTTGGTTTTACCGAATATTATAGCTATGACGCTAATGACAACGTTATAAGCTACACTGATAAAAATGGATACACAACAACATATACTTATGATGCACTTAATAGACTAATCCAAATAACAGATGCCTTAGGTGGTGTAACAACTTATGAATATGATCCCCTTGGCAACATCATAAACTTTACAAATGCAAATGGATACACAACAACATATACTTATGATGCACTTAATAGACTAATCCAAATAACAGATGCTTTAGGAAACAAAACAAATTATGTGTATGATGCAGTTGGGAATCTCATTAAAGTAATAGATGCTAGGGGCTATAATACTACGTATACTTATGATGCACTTAATAGACTAATCCAAATAACAGATGCTTTAGGAAACAAAACAAATTATGTGTATGATGCAGTTGGGAATCTCATTAAAGTAATAGATGATAGGGGCTATAATACTACGTATACTTATGATGCACTTAATAGACTAATCCAAATAACAGATGCCTTAGGTGGTGTAACAACTTATGAATATGATCCCCTTGGCAACATCATAAACTTTACAAATGCAAATGGATACACAACAACATATACTTATGATGCACTTAATAGACTAATCCAAATAACGGATTCTGAAGGTAATTCCTCTTATTATACCTATGATGCTATGGGCAATCTACAAAGCTATACTGATTTTCGAGGGTATGCAACAACATATTCATACGATGCTTTAAATCGTCTTATTTCAATAAGTGATGCAACAGGTAATAGTACATATTATACCTATGATGCTATGGGCAATCTTATTTCAATAACAAACTCTCGAGGTTATACCACAACCTATTCTTATGATGCTCTAAACAGATTAACATCCATAACAGATGCCTTAGGCAATACAGAGAGCTATAGTTACGATGCAGTCGGAAACCTAATCAATTTTACAGATGCTCGAGGTTATACCACAACCTATTCTTATGATGCTCTAAACAGATTAACATCCATAACAGATGCCTTAGGACATATCATTTCATATTCCTATGATGCAGTTGGTAACAGAATATCTTCTATCAACAAAAACGGTTATATGGCTAAATATGAATATGATGCTCTAAACAGATTGATTAAATGGACAGATGCATTAAATCATTCCATTTATTATAGCTATGACGCAGTTGGTAACAAAATTAGGATAACCGATGCAAATGGCATAAGCACTGACTATATTTATAATGGAAATAACCAACTCATCAGTATTATTGATGCAACAGATAATATGACAAACTACAGTTATGATTCAGTAGGAAATTTAATACAGATTGTTGATCCAAAAGGTGGTATATATTCCTATGAATATGATTCTCTAAACAGAATTATTAATTTCTCTCTCCCAACTGGAAAAAGCATAACTTATTCTTATGATGAAAATGGAAACGTTATTAGAAAAATATTGCCTAATTTAAATCAAATAAATTATTCCTATGACTCTCTCAATAGATTAACGCAAATCAGCTATCCAGATGGCAACAGCATTTCATATTATTATGATTCAGTAGGAAATCTTGTCTCTGCAATAAATACTAATGGAATTGGAGATGTTATGATTATGTATGACGCAAATAATAATGTTATTTCTGTTGAAACAGATTATGGATTATTTACTAAAAGTATTATTTATACCTATGATGAGGTGGGAAACATTATAAATATTACGGATGAAACAGGTTCTGTAACTCATTATGAATATGATGCAATGAATCGGGTAATCTCTATAACTGATCCAAGCGGTATTTTCCAGTTTGAATATGATAACATGAGTAATAGAATTTCCCTTATTTATCCAAATGATATGAGTGTAAGTTATATCTATGATGAAGCAAACAGACTTATCAATCAGACGCTGAGAAATTCAACAAATGAAATTATTAACTATTATACCTATACATATGATAATCTTACCAATAAGATTTCCATTGATGAAATTGGGGGAGCCACTACATTCCAGTATGATTTTTTATACAGGATTGTTAATGTAACTTATCCTTCTGGTTCATTTGTTAGATATACCTATGATGCTGTTGGTAACCGGTTGAGTAAAAAAGAGAGTGGCAAGCCTGCAATTATCTATACCTATGACGTCGATAATAGACTTCTTCAGCAAGGAAATACATCATATTCATATGATGAGTGTGGAAATCTTATAAATAAGACATCGCCTGCTGGCACTATATTTTACACTTACGATTGCGAGAATAGGTTAATTCATGTGGATAATGTTGGAGGAACCCAAGTATTTTATAACTACTCATCGCTTGGTGAGAGAATAGAAAAGACAAATGGTTCAGGGAATTACTATTATCTTTACAATGGTATTGATATTCTGGCAGAGCTGGATGTGAGTGGTAATCAAATAGCACGATATACACATACACCAGTTATTGATGAAACACTATGTATGATTAGGAACAACACACCTTATTTCTTTGATATGGACGGCTTGATGAATGTAAGGCAAATTTTCAACGATAGCGAGATACTGAAAGCAAGTTATGAGTATGATGCTTTTGGGGTTATTGTTCAACAAACAGCGGAAGTGAATAATCCATATTGCTTTACGGGAAGAGAGTGGGATACTGAAGCAGGATTGTACTACTATCGTAATCGTTACTATGACGCGGAAATTGGAAGATTTATCACCCAAGACCCAATGGGTCTGAAAGGAGGTATTAATCTTTATGCGTATGTAAATAACAACCCAATAAATTTTATTGATCCTTTTGGACTAGAAACAAAAAGCACCAGAGCATTAGAAGAAAAAATTAAAGAACTGGAACAGGAAATAAAATCAGCAGAAGAAGCATTAGAAGAGGTAAATGAAGAAATTGAAGAATTAGAGGAAGATATAGAAAAGTTGGCAGAATTAATTGATGCTCTGGGGAAGGAAATTGAAAAACAGCGTGGCGAGTATCCTGAAAAGGCAGCTAAAACACTAAAAAAAGCATGGGATATTGTTTCTGCCTTTATGCCACCAACTCCCAAATCATTAATCGAACTTATACCGGATGTTATAGAATTTCTTGGTTCACCAGTTGATCCGGGGGAGCTGGGTGTTCCAGGTAAAGTTGCCACAATTAATTGGAATCTTTTGCCAAAACTTGAGGAGGCAATGAAAAATTTAGATGAAAAATATGAAGATCAAGCCAGAATAATAGAGTATATTGGAGAATTAAAGAATGAATTAGATTCTCTTAAACTGCAACTGGAGAACGAAAAGGCAAAAGAAAAAAATGATGCAGGCGGAGGAGGTGCTTCTGATTCAGGCCCACATAGACCATCAGGTCCACCAAAAAAACCTCCTGTACCAACAGGCAGAGGTGGAAGAAATCCATTTCCTCCTATGCCTATCCCTCAACCCTCTCCAAAGCCACCCAAGGCTCCTCCAAAGCCAAGTGGTGAAAAAAAGCCGAGGAGGCCTGTGACAGGTGGCGGAAAGGAAAAACGTTCAGCAAAAGATGAAATAGATGTTCCCGATTGGTCAGATCTTGAAGAACCAATACTTCCTGGAGAAATCGATTGGCCAATTTCTTCTCCAAAGCCACCCAAGGCTCCTCCAAAGCCAAGTGGTGAAAAAAAGCCGAAAAGTGTTCCCACTCCAAAATCCAAACTGACAACATCTACAGAAATTATAGACCCAACTGATGGTTTAATTCCTAAAGTGGGTATCCACACAATCCATAGAAGATATAAAGAGATATTAAAAGGCAAGGAAAATCTTTACTTTATTTCATGGAATGATGCAGGCATAAAAAACCCAAATATCCATAATGGAGATTATAGAAACGTTGGAAATGATACACTTAATGTTACCGTTCAAAACAATGGTGATTACAATATAACATTCTTGGTAAATTTCACCCTTGAAAGATGGGGAACATACCCTGTCGAAGTTATAAATGAGAGTTTTGAAGAAATATTCCCTCCACCTGGATGGCAGATTTATCATTTAGGAAATGGTAATACATGGATGCAAACCAACTGGCCCCATACGGGCAATTATTCAGCCACAACAAATACAACAATTCCTCCTCCACCTATTCAAAATTATAATGAATGGTTGATTACAAATAGTTACAATTTAAGTAAGGTTATATCCCCAATGCTTTCTCTCTGGTATTTTGCATGGTCGTCAACAGGCATTTTCAATTCTGACCTTCAAATTTGGGCTTCCATTGACGGAGGAAATATGCCACAAGATTTTATAAATAATGGCACTCTCTTAACAGATATTGATACTGTCCCAGCTATGACATGGATTAATGAATTTGTTAATCTTTCTTCACTTCAAGGAGAGGGAAATGTGCATTTGGCTTTTGTTCTATCTGGAGAAGAATATGATTTCATAGAATTCTATTTGGACGATATAATTGTTGAAGGTTTTGAATCTGGATGGGTAGAGGTAGACTCAGAAAGTAAAGGACCATATGAAATTGATCCAGACATATGGATTGAATCATTCTTTGATGTATTTTATGATATAGAAGGAGAATATAGAGCAACATTCAGCTTAGACAACCCTGTTAGAAGAAGCTGGTCTGATGATCAATCAGATAATGACGTATATCAAGCCACTTATATGGTGGTAAACGATACTACGTCTCCATACATAGCGAATGTAACCGCTAATCCCTCTATTCAAGATGTTGGTGGATATGTTAACATAACATGTGATGTTATAGACAATATAGCTGTAAATGAAGTAAGGATAAATATAACCTATCCAGATGAAAGCAAGCACAATTTTTCAATGAATGAAGGATACTATTTCAACCAAACTTATTCAATGGCCGGCATATATTACTATTTCGTTTGGGCAAATGATGTATTTAACAACAGTAATTTCTCTTCAACTTACAACTTTACGATAACGCAACAGCCATCCATAGATTATATTATCCTCACTTTTGAAACAAAAAATGAGATTTATGATTGCAACATATCAACAAATTTATCCTTCAATGTTTATGCTTCAGCATTTAACAATACTTTTGGTTTTATTGAATTTGTTGATGCAAACTGGAGCATTTTGAATTATGGAACAAATGCAACAATTAATGCAACTCAAGGAAAAAACATTTTGTTTAGTTCTGGATGGAATGATGGCTTGGCTATACTAACAGCAGAATATAATGGTTGCAATGATAGTGTTGTTTTCACAATAAATTCAAGTTTGTTTTCATTCATTCTTTACAAAGGATGGAATCTGATTACTTTGCCTGTAGAAAATGAATATAATGCTTCTTCGTTATACCAAGATATAAATGAATGTAGCATCATTTTATCATGGAATGCAAGCATTCAGGATTTCATTATTTATGTTCCTGGTTCACCTTATGATTTTGCCATAGAAGATGGACATGGATATTTCATAGGAATGAAAAATGATTCAATATTTTCTTTAGCTGGCATTCCAATACAAACAGTTAACATTACTCTATCCATAGGATGGAACATGCTTGGATGGTTTAAACAAAATGAAACAACAGCAGATTCATTATTAAACTCAATTCAGGGATGTAATATTGTATTGAGATGGAATGCAAGCATACAAGATTTTGAATTATATGTTCCAGGAGCAAATGATTTTGTTATAACAAGAGGAGACGGCTTTTTGATAGCTGTAACAGAGC
>DRIF01000098.1 GCA_011052825.1 Thermoplasmatales archaeon | reverse complement strand
TTCATTCCTTCTCTTGTTTTATAATGACTCATCATTTCTTTCAATACTTTAAATGGAATTGTTGCTATATCCACACCCAATTCGGCAGATTTTCTCACCTGAAAAGAATTTCTTATGCTGGCTGCTATTATTTTTGTTTTGAAATTGTATGAACGATAAATCTTTATTATGCTTTCCAAAAGTTCTATTCCGTCATAAATTCCATCATCACAATATTCTACTGAAACCAGTTTTTTATATAATCTATCAATTTCATTTTCATTGTAACTTCTCTTGTTCTTTTCAATTTCTTTCAGTAATTCACCATCAAAATAATCCCATTTCCCATATTTCATGCCAACTTTATCTCTTATATAATCATCTATTCTTCCAAGAAAAGGACTCACATAATCTGCCCCTGCTCTGGCAGCGAGCAGGGCTTGAGTTGGAGTCATAACAAGAGTTGCATTTGTTGGTATTCCCTTTTCATCCAATTTTTTTATTGCTTTTATTCCCTCAAAAATTTTATCTTCATCTTCCATTGCAGTATTCACTGGTATTTTTATAACAACGTTATTATTAACGTGGTTAAATTTTTTATATAAAATTTCAGCTTCTCTCACCATTTCATCTGTTTCAATACCTTTTACTTCTAAGCTTACAGGTCCATTTACCGCTCTGCATATCTCCTCAATATATTCATCCATCTCTATTCTAATTCCTTTTCCTTTCAATTTCTCAACAGCTTTTTTTATTAGAGAAGGATTTGTTGTCACACCATCTAAAACCCCCCAGCTTTCTGCCTCCTTTATTTCTTCTATATCTGCAGTATCTATAAATATTTTCATATCAGTAAAAAAATTTAGTCAATATATATTTTGTTGCGTTTCAATTTTCAACATAAATTAGTATTTTTAACTCATCATTCCCTCTATTATTAATTCAACTGCTTCATCCTCACTCAATCCATGAGCCATTAAAGTTTCAAGTTGTTTTTTATCAACGCTTCCTATTGCTGCTTCATGGGTGACATGAGCTTTTGGATGATTAACTTCTACAACTGGAATTGCTGTTGCAACTCCATTATCCTTAACAATTTCTTTGCAATCAACATGTCCTATTGAATATTCTCCATTTGCAACTATTTTGTTATATACTTCTGCTCTCGCATTGTTCATTACTGCAATTCTGGATTTTAATACCCCTTTCGATTTTTCTCCATTTAAATACCCAACCTCTCTTAATTTAATAACATCATTTTTTATTCCTCTTGCCTTTGTTGCCATTTCAATAGTACTTTTTCTCTCTCCTTTTGCCTCATAATCTATATCAAGCAATCCAACTCTCCCTTTCAAAAGCTCAAAATCTGTTTTGAATTTTCCTTCATCTTCAATAAATATCTTCGCTTTTGGATATACTTCTATATACTCAAATCCATGTATGTGTTTCTCTATATAATTATATTCTGCCTTTTTTCCAATGTGGATTTTTGCCTCCATTATGTGCTTACTTTCTTTTGGAAGAATGCAATGAGAAAGAATTGAATATTGCATTTCCATCTCTATAAAAATTTATGGGCCCGCGGAGATTTGAACTCCGGACCTCTCGGTTTCTGTAAACCCCTTGGAATGAAACCCTTTTCCAAAGGGTTTTATCAGCCGAGCGCTCCAACCTGGCTAAGCTACGGGCCCTGCAAATTTGTATTGTTTTTTGATATATTAAATTGTCTTTTATCGAGCCATGAATCTTTTTTCGAAATGTGAAATAAAAGGTATATGAATATTGCATTCACTATTATCATGCAGGCAATGGCAATTGAAATAAAAAGCCAGTATGCATAATCTGTTGTTTTCCAGTCCAAATAGCGTTGCTCTATAAGAAGTGTTATGCTTGTTAAAACTGAGATTGCGTATATCATAATTACATCTCTTTTATTTTCTGCTAAATAAGGTAGAGCAACTGCAAACAAAATTATATAATACTCATAATGTATTTTTGGATATAGTATAAAATATCCAATTAGAGAGATTAAAACCATTTTCCATACTGAGTTTTTACGAAATTTTACATAAGTTGCAATTAGAAATACAAAAAACAGGGCAATCAAAAAAATGGAAGGAATTGAAAATCCAATTGCATCCATGATACGCCATAAACTTATTCCCTGCAATTCTTCTCCTTTTCCAAAAAAATAAAATTTTATGAACCATATAAATTCATCGAAAGCGAAAATAAGAAATGGCATTATTATAGCAAGAGAAATGGCAACGATTATCAAAACATGCTTCAAAATTTCTTTCTTACCTTGCTTTATTAAAAAAGGAGGAACGAGAAAAATAGGATGCATTTTTATCCATATTCCAATTGATGAGAAAATACTGTAAAGAAATTTTTTCTCTCTGCCATATAAAAGGAGGAGAGGAAAAGTAAAGAAAAATACTGTAATGCTTTCATCCTGTCTGCAAAATGTTGAAGTAGCCAGTACCGTTGGAATAAAAAGGAATAAAAAAGAGGATTTATACGCCAATTTTTTATTTATGGAAGAGAGAAAGTAATAAATTGATACAGCAGTAAGCATAATAAAAAATGAGAAATAAATTTCAAATGCAACCGGTGACGCCCCAAAATAAACAGGCGGAATTAGCAGATAATTTATTAGGGGAGGCGTTTTTGTGACAACATCTCTATAAAGCAGTCCACCATTGATTATTGTTTTAGCTCTCTCTATATAAAGCAGGTTGTCTGTATGGTCTGTTAAAGGATTTGTATTGACATTTTTATCTATAACTGTCACATCCAAATATATTAGAAATGATAGTGTTATTATCCCAGCAATTATTATTTTTTTCACGATTTGAAATACGAAATGAATTAAATTATTTCCCAAAATTATTATTTGCTAAATTGTATAAGGTAACGTGAAAAAGGGATTTGTTCTGAGAGCAGTTATAAGCATAATTTTGCTTGTATCATTCTTTTATTTTATAGGTATTGAGAAAATTTTAAATGAAATATCAAAAACAATTTTATCTCTATTCATTCTCGCCCTTGCAATCGAAAATATGGGTGTGTTTTTGAGTGCAAAAAGATGGCAGATTTTGCTTTTTGACAGCGGACTAAAACTGAATTATAAAGAAGCTCTGTCTTTCTATTATATTGGTTCATTTTTCAATACAATGATGCCTTCTTCTTTTGGTGGAGATGTTATAAAGGCATATAAACTTGGAAAGAAAACAAGTAGCATAGAAGCATTTTCATCAGTTGTTATGGACAGAATTGCAGGTTTAATTGCTGTTATAATTATTGCGCTAACTTCCATTTCTTTTTATTATTTCCTTATTCCATTGCATACACTTATAATTTCAATGTTCATAATAATCTCCTTTATTATTATAATATCAATAATCATAAAAACCAGCGTAATAGAAAAGTTGGTTACGATTTTTTTTAATAAATGGAAAAAAATAGAGAAATTCTTATTGGATGTAATAAAATCCATTAAAGAATACAGGAATATAAAGGTATGGGGCTATGTTATATTAATCTCTTTACTTTATCATTTAATGCTTGTTATAAACAACTACATACTTTCTATTTCCATTGGAATTAAAACAAATTTTATCTATTTCCTTATTTTTGTTCCAGTTTCTCAGATACTTGTGTCTCTTCCAATATCAATTCAGGGATTTGGAGTTAGAGAGGGGAGTTACTCAATGCTTTTCTCTTCAGTTGGAATTGATTATTCTTCTGCTTTCTCACTGGGCTTTTTAAATCAAATTGTTAAGGTTTTGACAAGCATGATAGGAGGTGTTGTATATGTCATTAAGAAATAAGATAATTATTTTAATTCTTATTTTTTTAATAGCAATTAGAGCTTATAATATTGAAAATCCCTTTTCTACCAACGGTATAGATGAAGGGATACATTTGTTGCAAGCTAAAATGATAAATGAAGGATATGATTATTATAAAGATTTGAATGGAGACCAATCTCCTCTGGCTATTTTAATTTTTTCAATGTTTGCAGGAAATGTAATGATTTGTAGATATATTTCCTATTCCATTTTTTTGATTTCCACTCTTTTTCTATTTCTCATTGCGAAAAAATTTGGAAAAGATGTTGCATTTACAGCATTGTTGATAATATCTCTTGATTTCACGCTACTTAAAGAATCAAGATTGGCAAGTCTGGATTTATTTTCCGCTTCCATGCTGTGCTTTTCTTCATTTTTCTTCATAAATTATATTGAAAGAGAAAATACAACAGATATAATTCTTTCCTCTTTATTTTTATCTTTGTCGACTCTATCGAAAATAGTTCCTTCCTTCTTAATACTCTTCATTCTATTTTATATTTTTATTTTGAAAAAGAAAGTAAAGCATGGTATTTTATACATTATTTCATTTTTTATTCCTTTAATCTTCATTTTATTAATTTTTTCTCCAGATGAGCTTATTGAAGGAATTTTATTGAAGCAAACTCACAGAGGATTTGATTTGTACAGTAAGTTAAGCATTTTTGTTTTCATTTCATCCTGCTTTATCTATCTTTATTCAATTAAAAGATGGGATATAAAAAATGAGAAAATTATGTATATGCTTGGATGGGTTTCGTTCATTTTCTTCCCTATTTTATTTCAGGGTAGAACTTTCCAGCATCATTTTGTTTATATTTCATACCCCCTTGCAATTTTATCTTCCGTTGTTCTTCATGAAAAATGGAACAAAAGAAAAATTATTCTAACAATATTTGTGATATTTAATTTATTCCTTGCAATATTTTTTGTATTTTCTACACCTCATGATTTAGCGTATGATGTGGGGAGAGAGATTAAAAAGATAACAGAGAAAAAAGATACGGTAATATCAGGCAATCCCCTTATAAATGTTGTTGCTAATCGCCTTGCTCCTCCAAACCTGACAAATCTGGCGAGATATCATTATCCTCAAACAACTTTAAATGACATAATTTACTGGCTCGAAAAAAATGAAACAAAGGTTATTGTTTTATATTATCATTTATATGAGATAGATGGGCTGAAGGAATATCTGGAAAACAGCACTAAATGGCATTTCTATAAGAAGATGGAGGGAAGAGGGCAAATTTTGTTTAACGGGATAAAACCGGAATTTTCTGAGGATAGATATGAAATTTATATTAAATCATTTCAATAAATTTTTCTCCAAGTCCATAAACTATTCGCAACAAAATTCCATATGAAAACTACTAAAATGCCAATTAGGGCTGCAAGAATGTAATAAACCCCAAAAAACTCTTTCAAAAATCCCATCACTCCCATCTGCATTGGAAATGCAGGTGTGCTTATTAAATTAAACTTAATCAATCTTTTAAGCCAGTTAAATATTCCTCTTTCCTTCCTGTCTACAAATGTCCATAAATCATTTAGCAAAAAATTTGATATTATAGATGCTTCTATGGAAAAAATTGCAGATAAAAGATAATATATGTTTGCAATCTCTGTTAAAACCCATAATATCCCAAGATTGACAATGATTCCTGTCAATCCAACAAATGCAAATTTCAGCATTCTGTGAATTTCTTTTATTTCCCATGAAAGACGGAGAAGATGCCTCAAATATTTTATCTGATTGGTTAGATTGAGAGAACTTTCTCCCTTCTCTCTTTTACTGAATTTTATTGGCTCTTCCTTCAATCTTTCATATTTTCCTTTTGCAACTATCTCAAGTAAAATTTTGTATCCTATAGGATTTAATTCAACACCTTCTATCACTCTTCTTTCAATCATAAAAAATCCTGACATTGGGTCTTTAATTAACCTGCTCTTTGGCAAAAAAATATGGGCAAGGAAGGTTGCAAATTTTGAATAAAATTTTCTTATAATTCCCCATTCTTCAATTTCCCCTCCTTCAACATATCTACTTCCTATAACAATATCTGCTCCACCCTCTATTTTTCTGAACATATCTATAATTTTTTCTGGAGGATGCTGTAAATCTGCATCCATTACAGCCAGTATATCTCCTTTTGCAACCTGAAAACCTTTCAATACCGCAGTAGATAAATCTTTTTCACCTACTCTCCTAACAACTTTTATGAAAGAATATTCTTCTGCCAGTTCTTCCGCAATCTTCCATGTTTTGTCAGGACTGTCATCATCAACAACGATTATTTCAAAATCAATCCTAGAAAGCGATTTTCTCAATCTTTCTACAAGTATTGGCAAATTTTCTCTTTCATTGTATGTTGGCACTATCACTGAAAGCATCATTGCCCCATCAAAATAATGTTTGTATAAATAATTTGTTAAATTGTTGATGATATCTAAATGATTAAAATAAAAGTGGAGATTTTTCTCATGAACTAAGGAAAATGAAGTGAAACATGGTTTTAAATTAATTGATTTTACTATAATTGAAATTAGGGAAATTCCTGAAATGGAGATAGCTTTTTAAAACATAATGTCCCAGCCAGTATACATTAAACGAAACTTATTCTGCTTTGAGTAAATGGATTGAAGAAAACAATTATGAATGAGATAGTTTTCTATGGAAATACGCATGAAAAAAACAAAGGTTGTGGAAATGAAACAATAATATATGCAATAGTTCAGGTGTCAATAAAAAAATGAAATAAAATTATTTTGTGTCAATCAACTCTTCATACATTTCTATTAAAGCATCTATTGTTTTTGAAATATCCTGTTCTCCTGCCATTTTATATGCATTATCTGCTATTTTTTTCCTTAGATTGTCATCCAACGAAAGTTTTTCTATTGCAGAAAAAAATTCATCTACATTTCTCCCTTTTAAACAATTTTTTCCGTCCACAAACCAATCTCTGTATACTTCTATATCTCTTATTACCAAAGCTTTTCTGCAGGCAGATGCCTCCATCAAAACATTGCCATAACTCTCTGCATATGTTGGAAAGAAGAATATATCGCCACCATTATAGGCAAGAGGCATCTGGTTAAAAGGAATGTATGGGATATGAATAAAATTTTCTGGGAACCTTATTTTTACGTTTTCCAGCCCTTTTTCTGTTGAACCAATCCATAAAAATTTTTTATCTTTGCATTTTTTCGCAACTTCAATAAAATCATATATTCCTTTTCTGGGAATCATTAAACCAACAGAAAAAACAACAATTTCATCTTTTATTTTATACATTTCTCTAAAATTTTCTCTCATCTCTTGAGATGGTTTGAAAAATGAGCAGTCAACACCATTTGGAATGACATAAGTTTTTGCTTTTACTCCTTTTTCATCCATCCATTTTTTTACATAAGGGGTTGCACAAACAACAGCATCTGCCAGATTGTAGAGGTATCTTGAATATCTATCAAATATTGGATAAATAACATCACCAAATCTAAAACCTCCTTTTACAAGCTCCGGCAAATGACGGGCATGTATTACAATTTTTTTCCCCTGCTTCTTTGCCTTTTTTATCAAAAAAAGGTAGTTAGGCATTGGATTATGCAAATGAATAATGTCGCAATTTTTCATTTCATCAATAGAAGCATTTATGCCCTCCTTCCTCAATTTTTCAACTAAAATTGGAACCTGTGTTCCCATTCCTCCAGCACTCTTAAAATTGACAAACTTTTTGATTTTATCCAGCCCAGTTATCATGCATACCTTCATTTTATTCCAATTTCTCCTTTATTACATAAATTTTTTTGTTTGATGACGAATAATAATTCCTTATCATAATCTCTGCCAAAAAGCCAGTCATGAAAATCTGGAACCCCATAATCATTAAAAGAGTCCCAAGCAAAAGAAGAGGACGCTCTGAAAGCTTTTCTCCATAAAGTATTTTCAGGAAAACAAGATATAAATCTATTAAAAATCCAGCTATAAACATTATCAACCCAACCCCTCCAAAAAGATGCAGTGGGCGTGTAGAGTAGCCAGCCCAAAATTTGAAATTTATTAAATCAAAAAGACCTCTTGCCAATCTTTTCACTCCATACTTACTCTTTCCATATTTTCTCGGATAATGTTTCACCTTAACTTCTCCAATTTTATAACCTTTCCATGCAAGTATGGCAGGAATGTAGCGGTGCATTTCTCCATACAATTCTATGTCATCTAAACATTCTTTTCTGTAAGCTTTAAGTCCACAGTTGAAGTCGTGTATTTTCAACCCAGTTAGCCATCTTGAGAGTTTGTTTGAGATTGCTGAAGGCAATTTTTTTGAAATGAAAGGGTCTTTTCTGTTATATCTCCATCCACTAACTGCATCATATTTATTCAGCATTTCAACCATTTTTGGAATATCTTGTGGATCATTTTGCAGGTCAGCATCTATAGTTACAATTATGTCTCCTTTTGCCGTTTCAAATCCAGCCATAAGAGCTGCAGTTTTACCAAAATTTCTTGAAAATTTTATGCATTTTATATTCTCATTTTCTGAATGAATTTTTTTTAAAATTTCGTAGCTTTTATCAAAACTTCCATCATCAACAAAAATTATTTCATATTCTTTTTTAATAACTTTCTTCAATTTCTCAAATAGAGGAATGATATTTTCCTCCTCATTGTATACTGGTACAACAATCGAAATCATTACACATATATTTCTTATATATTTAAAAGATAATGATTTGTATGGACATATTAGAAAAAGCAAAAAAATTAATGTCAAATGAACCAGCTTTTTTAAATTTGAAAGGAAAAATAATGGTTGCAGGCGACACGCATGGAGATGTGGTCATAACAAAGGAAATCTTCAGGAAATTTTTAAATGAAAATTTTGATTATCTGCTGTTTCTGGGAGATTATATTGATAGAACTCCAGTAGATGTTGAAAACTCCATTGTTAACATAAATTTTTTACTTGAAAAAAAGGTTCAATATCCCGATAAAATTTTTCTACTTAAGGGAAATCATGAAGCAAATTATGCCATACCCTGCTACCCACATGAATTTAAGGAGGAGGCAGGAAAGCTTTATGAAAAATATGTTAGAGTATTTATGGAAATGCCTTTAACGGCTATGGCAAACAATATTTTCATTGCGCATGGAGGATTTCCTTTGGAAAAGAATCTGGATGAAATTGATAAAAATGATGTAAAGGCAATTGAAGAAATAACATGGAGCGACCCAAAAATATCAAATTTATACAGGGGAGCAGGTTATCTTTTCAGTGAAGAAGATTTGGATGAATTTTTGCATGACGTAGGTGCAATGGCATTTATAAGGGGGCATGACTACAATTTAAATGGAATTGTTGTATATAAAAAATGTCTAACCATATTTTCGTCTCGTTTGTATAAAAATAAGGGAAATAAAGGAATACTTGTTGCAAAAATTTATGGGGATATAAAAAGTATGGATGATATAGAAATAGAAAATTATTCAGAAAAGAAATGGAACAGTTACGAGGTTATGTATAAATGAAATTCACGTATGATAAAAAATTACAATAAATCCAGAAAATATCATGAAAAGCACTATCAAGATTGCAATTATTCTCATCATCCATTCTCTTCTCATTTTTCCACCAGAATGAAAACATCTTTTGCTTTTAATAAATTTTCTTTTGCTTCCTCAACAATTTCCACAAAATTTTCATCTATTTTTATTTCTTCTCCTACCGCTTTAAATGAATAAAAACCTTTTTTCTCAATTTCTTCTGCAATTTCCTCTCCCCTCTTTTTTATTTCATCCACTATAAGTTTACTCTTTTCTTTGAAATGGGGACCAATTTTTTGATACAATGGAAGTGCAATCTTTTTCACCTTCAATTTTTCTTTTTCAACAGATATATTTTCTATTCTCAGAGTAGAAGATATAATGTCTTTTCCCTCGATTTCTCCATAAAATTTAACTTTTTTTATTGGGGCATTTAAAGCAATTCCATTTCTGCTTTTCCACTCCCTTATTTTTGAAATTGCCTCTTTAATAATTTCTCCTTTTTCCTCCGCCTCTTCATCTATTAAAACTGGCTGAGGCCATTCTGATAAATGTATGCTTTCTTTTCTCTCAAATTTTTTGTAAACTAAATCATAAATTTCTTCTGTGAGAAAGGGAAGGAATGGTGAAAAAAGTTTTATTATTCCAAGACCAATTGTATATAGAGTATAGAGAGCTGATTCATCCTCTTTTTCATAAACCCTGTGCTTCACCATTTCTATGTAATGGTCTGCGAACTCATGCCATAAAAAATATTCGATTTCCTTCATTGCATTTGAAAATTCAAATTTATCCATATATTCCGTAGATTTTTTAACTACTCTGCTGTATAAACTTAAAATCCATCTGTCGATTAAATTTAAATCCTCCTTTTTATATTTTTTCTTTATTGAATTTCCTATGAATTTTTCGACATTCCATATTTTATTCATTAATCTTATTCCTCTAACCAAATCTTTATAGCGGAATGGATTGTCCTCACCAAGTTTGCATGTTCCAGCATAATATCTTAAAGCATCGCTCCCATATTCTTCAATTATTTTCAATGGGTCAATAACATTGCCTAATGAGGTATGCATTGGCTTTCCATCTGGAGCGAGAATAAAACCATCTATCATCAGCTCCTCAAAAGGTTCTTTGTCTGTTAGCAGAAAACATCTAAGTATTGTATAAAATGCCCATGTGCGTATTATATCGTGGGCTTGAGGGCGAAGAGACATTGGATACAATTTTTTGAACATCTCTTTATCTCTATTCCAGAATGTATTGAAAAGAGGCGTAATTGAAGAATCCATCCATGTGTCAAAAACATTTTCACTTCCTACCAATTTTCCACCACATTTTGGACATGATGGAACAGGTGGCTCATCTATGGTTGGGTCAACATAGCACTGCTCTTCCTTTGCCAGCACAACTTCATTGCATTTCTCGCATTCCCATACTGGAATGGGTGTTGCGAAATAACGCTGTCTTGAAATTACCCAGTCCCATTTCAATGAATTCACCCATTCTTCCAATCTTTTGAACATATATTCTGGATACCATTTCATTCTTTTTGCAACTTTCAAAATTTCTTCTTTAAATGGAAGTATCTTCAAAAACCACTGTTTTGTCTGTATAAATTCTATTGGAGTTTTGCACCGCCAGCAGACGCCAACGCTTTGCTCTATTTTCTCTTGCTTTACAATATAATTTTCTTTTTCCAAATCTTCAATTATTTTCTCCCTTGCTTTTTCAACCTTCATCCCTGCATATTTTCCAGCTATTTCATTCATTGTTCCATCTTCATTTATACATATCTCTATTGGCAAATCATATTTCATTGCCCATTCCAAATCCTCTTTATCACCTATGGTACAAACCATAACTATGCCTGTTCCAAATTCAGGATCAACTCTCTCATCCTTAACAATTTTAACTCTTTTTCCATAAATTGGAACAACAACTTCTTTTCCAACCAAGGTTAATGCTCTTTCATCATCAGGATGAATTGCAACAATTTGGCAGGTAGAAAGCATTTCTGGACGGGTAGTTGCTATTTCAATATAACTTCCCTTTTCATCATTTTTTATTCCATTTCCCTTTTCTTCTGAAGAAAAATAAAATTTTATTGTATTTAGGATTGTATTCCTTTCAACGTGTTCTATTTCAGCATCTGCCATTGCAGTCATACAACGAGGACACCAGTTAACTGGAAATTCCCCCTGATAAACACATCCTTTTTTGTATAATTTTATGAACGAAATTTGAGTTATTCTTCTATAATATTTAGCATCTGTCCTGTAAAAAATGCTATCATCCATCGACTCGCCCAATACCATAAACTGATGTATCATTTCATCAATATTTTCCTCTGCAAATTTTTCGCACAATTTAATAAATTCATGCCTTTCTATGTCCTTCCTCGTTATACCATATTTTCTTTCAACTCTTTCCTCAATTGGTATGCCATTTACATCAAAGCAAAGAGGAAAGAAAACATTGTAACCTCTCATCCTTTTATATCTTGCAACAAAATCTATGTGTGTATAATGGACAGCGTGTCCAATGTGTAAAGCTCCTGATGCATAGCGTGGTGGATTGTCTATTGAATATACTTTTTTATCAGAATCTCTATCAAATCTGTAAATCTTCATTTTCTGCCATTTTTTCTGCCATTTTTGCTCTATTTCAATTGGTTTATAACTGCTCATTTTCTCATGAAGTAAAAACCTCCTTATAAATTTGTTGGAGATTCCATTTTATGCTTTAATATTACACTTCATCAAATAGAAATTCATCAAGAACACTCAATTTTTCTTTATAATCCTCTGGATAAAGACTTCTTATTATTGCAGACATACTGCTCAACAAAGAATTTCCATCCTGGGGAGTGAAGCAGAAACCAAATATTTCCTTTCCATTCTTTACCCTTATGGTTGGAACTGAAACAACTGTCTGATTCAATATTCTTCCATAATGCCCATGGTCTCTTCCAAAAGAGAATACTAAATTTGAATGTTTTTTGTAGGTTATTGCAACTCTTGGATTTTCAATGCATCTTTGAATTATTTCCTCCCTATTGGTCTCATTTTTAACCTTTATATCAAACCATATAGAATGCATGTACTGGGTGTTTATTTTTAGAGAAGATGAAAAAACATCCAAGTTATAACCAAGTGTATTGTAAAGATACCATACATCCTTTGCATGATGTGTTCCGAACTTATCATTTTTATGTTCGTTAACTTCTGGTGCTGGAATGAATTTTTTCTCCTGAGATATATCAGTTGCTCTCCTTATGCATACAAATCTTCCATAAACAAAATTATCTCTTCCTCCCTCAAGAGCAGAAAATTTTATTGCAACCGCTATGTTATGTGTATTGCAACTAACAATCTGAATATACTTATCATTTTCTAATGCCTCATCATTTATTCCAAATGCATAAGGTTTTCCAAAACCAAATTCAGAACCTTGTGCAAGAAAAGTTCTCACCTTATCCTCATATTTTTTATAATATTTCTCTTTATTTTCAACTCCATATCCCTTGGGGGAACAGTCGACAACAACAGTTGCTCTTTCAATTGCTTCCTCAGCAGTATAAGTTGGTTCAACACCAAGTTCTCTGAACTCTCTAACTTTTTCTTCTCTCACTGCCAGAATTCCTCCCCTCTTAATTAATCCCCTTATTTTTGGGCGGTCAGTTAAAACAGGGCTGTGTTTGTAAAAAGTCACTTCATCGATTCCAAGTTTATCTTTCAAATCACATAACAAACCAATTAATGGTTCACCAATAGTACCCGTCCCAACAACATGTACAATATTCATGGTATGAAAATAAAATCACCTTTTAAATTTTATCAACGCATCTATAACAGGCAATTTTTCCCCCATGAGCATTCTTTCTAGGGCGCCTCCGCCTGTAGAAATATATGAAAATTTGTTTTCCAAGCCAAACATGTTTATTGCAGCCACAGTATGTCCTCCGCCTGCCATTGAAAATGCCTGCGAGTTTGCTATTGCCTCAAGAATCTCTTTTGTGCCTTTTGCATATTTTTCATCTTCAAAGACACCCATTGGACCAGAGATGAATATTGACGAAGCTTTTTCTATCTCATTTTTGAAAATTTCTATTGTTTTCTCTCCAACATCTTTACTTTCAATTAAATCAGAGGGAGGAATTATTTTATCTCTATATTTTTTAATCATCTCTTCTATTCTGCCATTTATTTCTGAACTTCCTTTCATTTTTTCAAAAAAAACATTTCCTGGCATTCCTCCAAGCAAAATTTTGTCTGCTGTTCCATCATGAAGCAATTTGTCTATAACGTCAATTGCATTCTCATATTTTCCTCCTCCAAATATAAAAACCCTTGGTCTTTCTGCTTCCTTCATCAATTTTTCAACCATTTCAACTTCCTTTTGCATCAGCCTTCCTGCGAATGATGGCAGAACTGGAATGAAACCAAGCAGGGAGCATTGTTTTCTGTGAGACGCGGCAAATGCATCATTTATAAATGCATCCCCAAATTGCGAGAGTTTTTTTATCATCTCAGCTTTTGCATGTTCTTCTGCACTTTTTTTCTCCATTTCTTCTTTGCATTTTCTTACATTGTCAAGCAATATTATATCTCCTTCTCTCATATTTTTTATCTCATTTATTGCTCTCTGCCCATATACATCGTCAATGAATTTTATTTCCCTGCCCATCAATCTACTCAATTCTTCTGCATGTTTTTCTAAACTTGTAAAATCCCATTTTCCAGGTCTTCCTTGATGGGCTAATATTATCTGGCGGGCGTTTTTTTCCTCCAATTCTTTCAATGTGGGAATGATTTTTTTTATTCTCCAGTTATCGAGAATATTCAGAGTTGATGGTTCAAGAGGGGAATTAATATCAACTCTTAAAATAACTCTCTTTTTTTCAAAATCAAAATCATCCATTGTTGGTAGCATAAAATGAAAACATTTTCTCTAAATAAATTTTCCTATTGTCCTAATTAAAAATAGTTAATTCTGGAATAAAAAAATTCATGCCATGTCCAGATATGATCGGTCAATTTCTCCAGCATCGCTGGAGAAGAATCTCTTCGAAATTCATTTATAAAGTTCCAGTAGAATTGGAATAATTCCAGTGCATTTTCCAATCTCTTTTTATTCTTGGAAAAGCATTTTGTTTTTCTTACTAATCTTCCAATTCTCTC
>DRIF01000097.1 GCA_011052825.1 Thermoplasmatales archaeon | reverse complement strand
TTCCTTTACTCCAAGCTTATTCATTGCCTCTATAGGATAAGTTTTCAGTATTTGACGGGTAGCAACAGAATGAGTTAGCCTATTATTTACATGTACTTTTACCAGCGGAATGAAATCTTTCATATTTCCTCCTATGCCACCAAAAATTTTTGAGAAGAGACCGAATTCTTTTTCTACTCTGTCTATTATTACTATGCCGCCTAATGGAAATGTTATATTCTTCATAAGGAGATATTGGCAAAGCCAATATCTCTTTTTAGGCGGCTAACTGGCAAATTCAGGTTTTTAACACCAGATACACATGGTTCTGTATAATCTATTGCTGTTACTGTTATTGTCAGAGGGTTAGTTTCATTTATTTCTTGACAGTATGGTGAGATTGCATCAACAGTTGCAATTGGTGGTGTATTGTCAACATATACTGTCTGGTTAAGCCATACTGTATTGTTCAAATCATCCCATGCTGTTATGTTTATCCAGTGTTTACATTCTTCTGGTAGATATATTGTTTTGTTTATTATTGCGTCATCACTCCAGTTGTGCCATTCATGATATGTCCATTGTTCAGTTAGGAATGAATATATGGAAACATTAACATGAACCGAGCCTACAATACAGGGTGCTGATCTATTATCTGTTGCATTTATGTAGATTGGTGTAAGGCTTGTTATATATTCTGCTCCTGTTGTATTTTTGTAATAAGGTGTGCCATATTCTTTTGATATGTTTGGTGGTGTATTGTCAACATATACTGTCTGGTTAAGCCATACTGTATTGTTCAAATCATCCCATGCTGTTATGTTTATCCAGTGTTTACATTCTTCTGGTAGGTATATTGTTTTGTTTATTATTGCGTCATCACTCCAGTTATGCCATTCATGATATGTCCATTGTTCAGTTAGGAATGAATATATGGAAACATTAACATGAACCGAGCCTACAATACAGGGTGCTGATCTATTATCTGTTGCATTTATGTAGATTGGTGTAAGGCTTGTTATATATTCTGCTCCTGTTGTATTTTTGTAATAAGGTGTGCCATATTCTTTTGATATGTTTGGAGGTGTATTGTCAACCATGAAATAAGTTGAATTGTGTTCTCCTTCGTTTCCTACATAATCAACGCTCCACCATTCTAAAGTATGATTGCACTCCTCGTTGAAATACACAGTAACGGAGATATTGCCTGCTGTATTATCCAAATCATTTGCATCATTGTCATATATAACATATGGCATGGGCACTCCATTCCATGTAATTATATAATGAAGCTGCAACACCTGCGCCACCATTACATCCTTCATCTGTAGCATTGAGCCAGACTGGTGTATGGCTTGTCACAAAATTGCTATATTTCGGCTCACCAATGCTGAGGTTTGTTGATGGAGGTGTGACATCAACATAAACTGTCATTTCCTTATAACCTTCATTATTTCCAAGTTCATCTATTCCATAATATTGTATTATGTGCATACATTCCCCGGTTAAACTAAATGTTGCTGTAGATGTGCCTTCTGTTTTCCAGTTGCTCCAGCTACCATTGTACCATATTCTATAATATACCTGTTTTGGCCCAACTGCACACCCATATTCCCCTTCATCAACAGCGCTCAAATAAAATGTTGTATTTTCTGTAACAAATGTTTTATTATCATAAGTATACTTTGGTTGGCTCAAACTCAATGTTGAGTTTGGTGGATATACATCAACATAAAATTCCTTGCTCTTTATACCCTCTATATTGTATAACCCATCAATTGCACGATATTCCAACTTATGTCTGCATCCTTCTGTAAAATTGAAGGAAATACTGCTATTCCATGTTCCCCATGTCCAGTTATGCACAACATTCCAGCTTCCATTCCATATTAGAATACGGTATTCAATGCGATATGAGCCAATTTTGCACGCTCCCTGGTCTGTTGCATCTATGGTTATTACAGAAGTTGTTGTAATATAGGTTCCAGTTGCCTTTTCTATAACTGGAATAGAAATGTCAACAATGCTTGTCTGTGGTGGGCTGTTGTCAACATATACTGTTTTGTTGTTATGTGCTTCAACATTTCCAGCATAATCAACACTCCAGTATTCTATTCTATGATTGCATTCTTGTGTATGGCTAAAATCTGCAAAGGTGAAATTGCCTGCATATTCTATAACGCCAGTTATATTTTCCCATATTGAATCATGGAGCCACCATAAGCGATAATATGTTTTATTCACTCCTGTTAAATTGTCATATGCAGTTAGATTTATTGGAGTATATGATGTGATATAATTGTTGAAATGAGGCGAGCCAAGAGTAATAGTTGTAGCAGGTGGTTCTCCATCCGTAAGAGGAGCGAATATTGGATCACCACAATTTGTTATATTTACTCCTATTATATCTCTTGCTGTATCCAGATAACGAGTTCCATTCCACCCATCTTCATACCATGTTCCATTCCATTTCCATATTTTAAACAGAGTTTCGTTCATTGAGCTGTTATAATAAATAGACAGATTCACCCATTTGTCGCATGTTATGTTAATATATTTGCCAAAATCTGTATAACCAGCAGGAGGAGATGGCGGTGATTCAACGCCTTTTGCAGATAAATTACCACTAAAAGTAAAGCTTGCCTTTGTTGGATAATTTTTTGAAAATGTATTTTCTAAGAATAAATTATTTGAGCAATTTGAAACAATAATGTCCCATTCAGAATTCCATAAAATATTATATGAAACATTAAAGAATAAAGAATTTTCCAGTTGTATACCAATGACGCCTTCGGTAATATTATTTCTTCGGATATTATTTACTGGAGGTAGGGATAAAGAAGAAAAATTGTATCTGAAGGAAGTTTGATAACCAATTGCATACCCCGCAATAAATTCAATGTTTTCTTCTTTTGCATATGCTCCGCTGAACATATCATACTCATAATCGCTGAAATTCATTGTTTTGAAGTTCCATTCCACAGTTCCATCTGGATATAAAACAATTTGGAAATGAATTAGATTTGAAGATGAATTATAATCCTCATAAGTTGAGCCATACCATTCTATAACAACTTTATTTCCCATGTCTGCTATGCCAAGATAATCACTGGGGGATGAATCTGTAACCAAGTCATCATTGCTTGCAAATATTGCATCCATGTTTCCTATGTGGTCTCCATCATAATGAGTTCCATAATCATCATATTCATAACAGCTCTCACCTTCTTCCAGCAATTCTATCAGCCCATTTGTATTTGCTGTTATATTTACTATGCTCCTTCCCATAAACGGAAAAGTGAATGGCAAAGTGTAATTTGTATACCAATTATCAGCTCTTACAATAACATCAAAACTGCTCACATTTACCCATCTAAATGGGATTTCTTCAATTGATATATTCCCTGAACCAAAGGTGTTATTAACATAAATTCCTATGCTATTGTTATAAATCTCATTATCCTCTACTATAACATATGATGAATTCCCCCAGAAGCTTATCCCATTGCCTATATTGTTAAATATTCTGTTTTTTCTTATTATATTATGGAAGCAATTCCCCCGTATTGAAATTCCTCCTTCTTTTTTACTTGCTCCATTTTCATATATTGTATTGTTATAAATGAAATTGTAAGATGAAGCTCCGTCCATATAAATACCATCATATGCATTCCATCTTATTGTATTGTTAGTGATAATATTGTAACTGCTATCATTAACCCATATTCCTTCAAAATGAACATCATTTTGAAGAATTGTATTGTTTATTATGTTATCATTAGAATGGAATAAATGGATTCCATCATAATAGTTCCCATCGCATGTAATATTTTCAATGAGATTGTGGTAAGAGGAATTTAAATAAATTCCTGTCCCTTCAGCAGGCAAATTCCATCCATTCCCATAAATATAGCATCCATCTATTATTTTGCTATGAGTGACATTCCAGATATATATACCCTGAATGGAATTATCATGAACTGTGCAATTGCTAATTGTGATATTATTTAAATAAAATGAATAATTATGAATGAAAATTCCAATTGTTCCATTATACACTGTTATATTTTGAATTAATGTATCATTTGCCTCAATGATAATTCCTCCTCCACCATGCGCATCTATAAAAGGATCACCAATTATTTTCAATGGCTTGTCTATAACAACGTTTTCATGATATATGCCGGGATAAACCTTAACAGTATCATATGCTGAAGCCGCATCTATTGCATCCTGAATAACATCATTTGTATGCCATGTCATTGGAATATGAGGCCATGAATAGCCAAGCCATGGTGAATAGTCAACATTTACTGAAATATTTTCTCCTTTTCCTTCTGAATGAGTTGTTTCATTATATGGTCCACTTTCATTTTCCCACCAGTTATATTGTGCATTTACAACAGCATCACTGAAAATTCCATATTTTGTATTGTTGTAGATATTATTGTAATTAATTGTGTTATTCACACAACTGAAGTGAATATAAATCCCTCTTTCATTATCAAAAATGTTATTTTCCTCTATTATGGTATAGTTAGAATAATAATCAAGTCGAATTCCGTTAGTATTCCATCTTATTGTATTGTTGGTTATGTTATTATAATAAGTTTTATAGAGGGATATTCCATTAATCCCCCCACTTTGAATAGTCGTATTGTTTATGGTATTGTTATTTGAGGAGCGTAAATAAATTTCATCAACACCATTATCATTACACATAACATCCTCAATGAGGTTGTTATCTGAATAACTTAAACAAATTCCACCTCCTGCCCATGCATTCCAACCATTTTCATATACATGGCATTTATTTATTATACTATACACAACGTCCCAAAAATATATTCCATGCTCAGAATTATTATGGACTGTACAATTCCTTAAGGTAACACCATAAACAGTATATGTATCATTATGCACATAAATTCCGACTGTTCCGTTATATATTGTTATGTTTTCAATAAGCGTGTCATCTGCTTCAATACTTATTCCTATGCCATTATGTGCATCTATGGCAGGATCACCAATAATCGTCAATGGCTTGTCTATAACAACATTCTCATAATATATGCCAGGATAAACTTTTAGAGTATTATATGGAGATGCATCATTCACAGCGGGTTGAATGCTTCCATAATATGAATCATTGTCGATATTATGCACCAGTCCATAATCCAATCTGCTGTTCAGCCATGGAGTATAATCTGTGTTGTTGCTAACATTGCATCCTGCTCCATCTAAATTGCTTTCATTCATGAAATCACCTGTCCATGGAGGAACTTCAATGCTTCCATAAGGATCGTATGGACCAGTTGCATTCCCCCAGTAATTTAGTGTGGCATTAACAACAGCATTACTGAAAATTCCATAATCAGTATTGTTGTAGATATTGTTGTAATGAATTGTGTTATTCAAACTGTACTCACTGACAGAAATTCCAGTAGAATGATTGAAAATATCATTTTCTTCTATTATTGAATAACCTCCTATTAAATTTGTTCCATTATGAATATTATCGTGTATTCTATTTTTCTTTATAATGTTGTAACCGCAATCCCAGCTTATTGAAATCCCTCCTCCACCATCATTTCCATTTTCATATATCTCATTTTTGTAAATGAAATTGCGAAATGAACCACTCGCATAAATTCCAGCATAGGCATTCCATCTTATTGTATTGTTTATTATTTTGTTGTAATCACTATCTCCAAGTTTTATTCCATCCCACCATCTATTATTTTGTATAATTGAGTGATTTATCACATTATTATCTGATTCCCATAAAAAAATCTCGTTCCAGTAACTGTTGTTACATGTAATATTATCAATGAAATTATAATGAGAATATTCGAGATAAATTCCAACATTTCCAGGAGATTGTCCATTTTTATCTATATAGCTGTCTATTATCTTGCTATTGTTGACATTCCAGATATATATTCCGTGCCAAGAATTGTTATAAACGGTGCAATTACTTATTGTAACGTTATGAATATAAAATGAATCATTGTGAGCGTAGATTCCATATGTTCCATTATATATTGTCATGTTTTCTACAAGCGTGTCGTTTGCTTCAATTTTTATTCCTATGCCACCATGAGCATCTATAAAAGGGTCTCCAATTATTTTCAATGGCTTGTCTACAACAACATTTTCATAATATATTCCGGGATAAACCTTTAGGGTATCATATGCTGAAGCAACATCTATTACATCCTGAATATCATCATTTGTATACCATGTCATTGGAATATGATGCCAAGAATAGCCAAGCCATGGAGAATAATCAATTTTATCTACATCATTTATTGCATCTCCATTTCCGCCTGCATCTCCACCTGGTCCTGTTTCATTTCCCCACCAGTTAAATTGTGCGTCTACAATGGCATCACTGAAAATTCCATAGTTTGTATTGTTGTAGATGTTGTTATAATTGATTGTATTATTTAGGCAACTTGACCAGATGTAAATTCCTCTTGAATTATTAAAAATATCATTTTCTTTTATTGAATTGAACTCTCCATGCTCGAGATTTATTCCATAATTATTATCGTATATCTTATTTTTCTTTATCGTTGTATAATTGCTTTCCCCCATATAAATTCCATCGTCTGCATTCCATCTTATTGTATTATTTGTTATTTTGTTGTAGTCGCTATTCCAAAGATATATTCCATTTTTTCCTTCATCATTTTGAAGGATGGTATTATTTATTGTATTGTTACTTGAATTAAATAAAAAAATATCGTCCGCATAATTTTCGTCGCATGTTATGTTATCGATGAGATTATAGTGAGAATAAGCCAGACCGATTCCGCCTTCGTTCCATTCACTATATCCATTCCAATAAATATGACATCCATCAATTATTTTACTATCGTTAACTTTCCCAAAATATATTCCGACAAAATTATTATAAATTGTGCAGTTGCTTATTGTAATATTGTGAATGTAAAATGAACTGTTAGCATAAATTCCATGTGTTCCATTATATATTGTCATGTTTTGAATCAATACATCATTTGCTTCGATTTCTATTCCTGTTCCATTATGAGCATCTATAATAGGGTCGCCAATTATTTTCAACGATTTGTTTATAACAACATTCTCACGATATCCACCAAAATCAACTTTTAATGTATGCCCATCTGTAGTATTTACAGCATCTATTGCATCCTGTATTGTGTCAAATTCTTCTCCCGTATTCAAATTTGTTACTTTTGGCTCAGCAACTATAACTTTTACATAGTCGGTGTATATGGTATTATGATTTGAATAATAACTATAAAATTTAGGCATGAAATATCTAGTAGCGAATAAAGTATCATTGAAAACCTGATTTAGCAATGCATCTATCTCTGGTGTATATTCTACATTATTATCAAAATTATAGAAGTAATATCCATCATCCTTTATTAAATATGTTCTTGAATTATTTTCTGGATTTGGAATTTCTGGAAATTCTATAAAAACATCATCTCCTCTCTCGAGAGTTAAATAATCAGAATCATTATACAGAACTTTTTCAACGTTTCCTTTGCTTATTGCCATAGGATAAACTTCCGTAACATTTATTTCCTCATCCTCACTATAATCAACCCATGCATAATCCAATCCCTGCATACCAACAATCGTCTTAAATCTTATTTTTAGTATATCTGTATCTATTCCAGATAAATTAACTGGTAAAACAACATTATTTCCTTTTGTTGAAGCAGTAGCTTCCAGTGTTCTATGCACTTCAATCCAACTACTTCCATTCCATATCTCCACAGACATCATCTGGGAAACAAGCCATTGAACTAACTCCTCATTATAAACATCTCTCAAAATATTGAGATTATTTTTTCCCAGTGTTTCTAAAAGAGTGGTCCATCCAGCTATTTCAAAACTTGTTTCTTTAGCCCTGTACAAAATTTTTGCTTGAGTTGTATTTTCTGGCTTCGGATATTCCAACTCAAGCCATTTATAAAAATCACTTTCATTGCATGAATCTACTATACCATCTCCATCATCATCTTGCAATTTTTCAAAATCTGGATAAGCAAACCAGTAAACATTATCTTTTTGCATTAATTCCATGCAATCATTTCCATCGCTGTCTATAGCCACAACTGGCTCAATAGGATTCTTTATTGTATGCAAATTATTATAAAAATCTGGGTATACTTTTACATTATTGGAGTGTTCAGCAACCACCAAACTTAATTTATCAATATAAGAAGTTTCATCCAATTCTTCTGCTACCTTTATTTTATATTTTCCATTATTTAGTCTCAAATTTTCGGCGGATACAGATTAGCCCTTCTCGTATATAAGGCTAACCATTTTTGGCATAACTCGTAGCTGAAAAATTCATAAAAAAATAAAGAGAGATCCCATCATTTTTTTGATTAAAATGGGATGGGATGAAATAGAAATAGAAAGGCTAATAAAAAGTAATCGGAATTTTTTGGACAAAGAGATCGGTAGGAAATATGAATTGCAAGCATTATTCAGGAATCCTACAAAAGAAAATCCAGTGGAAATATCGGAATTTCTATCTCATTTAGATTTGGGTTTTCTGGATCCTGTAT
>DRIF01000096.1 GCA_011052825.1 Thermoplasmatales archaeon | reverse complement strand
TTTCTGATGTTTTGATTTAAGTAATAATGCCAGAACCAATGACTTTGGAGGATGTGGAGGTCTACCTCTTTTGGAAATTTCCCATGGTTCAGGCATCCTGTCAATGATTTTCTTTGCGTTTTGAATGAACCATTCATCCTCATTTTTCATAGCAAGATTGTATATCTTCCAATTGGTTTTGAATTTTCTGTCTACTTTCTTATCCTTATTGCATCCCATCCATTATGTAGAATAAAAATATCTAAATTTATTTTTCGGACAACGCTCAAATGTGCGAAAGATTTATATAGTAGAAGGGCTATACAGCCAAAAAGTTTAAAAATTTTGGGGTTGAGAAAAATGAAGAAAAAAGCTGAAGTTGAAGAAATTGAGAAATGTCCTGAGTGTGGTTCCTCGCACCTTGTTCAGGATTATGAAAGAGGAGAACTGGTTTGTGAAGATTGTGGCCTGGTTATAGATGATGCATACATTGATCAGGGACCAGAATGGAGAGCTTTTGATCCTGAACAGAGAGAAAAAAGAGCCAGAACAGGAGCTCCTCTTGATTATACTGCATCTGATAAGGGATTAAGCACAGTTATAGGGTGGAAGAATAAAGACAGTTATGGCAAATCGATACCAACAAGAAACAGAGCCCAGTTATACAGGCTTAGAAAATGGCAACGCAGAATAAGAGTTGGGGGAGCATCAGAAAGAAACCTTGCATCTGCACTCTCTGAATTAGATAGAATATCCTCAAATATGGAACTTCCAAGAAATGTGAGAGAGGCATCTGCAATGGTTTATAGAAGAGCTGTGGAAAAGAATTTAATAAGAGGGAGGAGTATAGAAGGAGTTACAGCTGCTGCGGTATATGCTGCTTGCAGGCAGTGTGGGGTGCCACGAACTTTAGATGAGGTGGCAATTGCTTCAAAAGTTGACAGGAAAGAAATAGGCAGAACATATCGTTTTCTTGCTAGAGAACTCACTCTCAAACTTATGCCTACGTCTCCTCAGGATTATGTAGAGCGTTTTTGCAGTGAACTTGGGCTGAGTGAAGACACAAAAACAAAAGCTCTTGAAATACTGAGACAAGCTGAAGAGAAGGAGCTCACATCTGGAAGAGGACCAACCGGCGTTGCAGCTGCTGCTATATATATTGCATCAATATTATGTGGTGAGAGAAGAACACAACGTGAAGTTGCAGATGTTGCTGGCGTGACTGAAGTTACAATAAGAAACAGATATAAGGAGCTTGCAGAAGAACTTGACCTTGATGTCGTGCTGTAATGTCGAGATGGACTGCTGAAAGAAAAAAGGATTATTATTATAAGGAAGCAAAAAAACATGGATATAGAGCGAGGTCTGCTTTTAAATTAATCCAGATTAACAAAAGATATGGTGTTCTAAAGAAGGGAGGGATTGTAATTGATCTCGGCTCTTCACCAGGAGGATGGAGTCAGATTGCCTCCAGATATGCAAGCAAAGTAATAGCAGTAGATACGCAACCAATGCAACCTATTGAAAAAGTTGTTTTCATACAGGGAGATATTACTGATGAAGAAACAGTTGAAAAAATTAAGGAAAAAGTTGAAAAAGTTGATGTGGTGATAAGTGATGCGTCTCCCAACATATCAGGTCATTATACCCTTGACCAAGCAAAAAGTGTATGGTTGTGTCAAAATGCTCTGAAAATTGCAAAAGAATTTTTAAGGGAGGGAGGAAATTTCATATGCAAAATATTTGAAGGAGAAGATTATCCAGAATTTCTCCAGGAAGTAAAAAAATATTTCAGAATGGTGAAACCACATACGCCCAAAGCAAGCAGAAAAAAAAGCTCAGAAATTTATATAGTTGCAAAAGGATTTAAAGGAAAAAGGGATTGATCAAAGCAGAACATCTTCAATCATCCTTTTATCAAGTTTTGATATTATTATAGGAGGAGATGTTGAATCATCAATTTTCTCAACTTCCTTCACCTCTTTAACTTCTATATTGACTCCTTCCCCAGCCATTTTCTGATAATTTTTCTTTATTTCCTCAAGCAATTCTTCTACGCTGATACCTTTGTTTCTTTCCTCCTCATCTATCTCTATTCTAATCTCTATATCATCAATGCTTTTCTGAACGAACTGAAATCTTTTAATCATGTAAGTTCCAAATTTTTCTGCAGATTCTGCCAGAGGCATTGGAATAGTTGCAGGTGGAAATATTCTCCCATCTGGAAATATGATTGCATCCTTTTTCCTTCCTTCAAGATTTTTCATGAGAGGTGTATTCATACCACAATCACAGTATTCATTTTTTAATGAACCAATGTCATTTAACCCTGTATATCTTATTATTGGAGTTCCTCCAGGGTAGAGGCGTGTTATAACAATACTCCCAAACTCATTTTCTTCAACAGGTTCTCCACTTTTATCAAGAATTTCTACATTCACGAAATCGCTGTTTATATGAAAATTTCCATTGAGACATTCAAAAGCTATTGACCCTCCCTCAGTTGTTGCATATAGGTTCAGTACTTTGGCATCAAAAGCTTTTTGTATATAATGTCTGGAATAATCATCCAGAACCTCGCCACTTGATATTATATATTTTGGCTCAACTTTTTTTCCAAATCCTCTCATTTTTAGGGTTGCCAAACCCATCAAAACGCTTGTATAGCCAATTAGCAATTCAGGTTTAAATTTTTCAACTTCTATAAGCAATTTTTTTGCTTCCTCACCAGTATAAAGCATTTGGTAATTTTTCAGAGAGAAAAAAGGGGATAGGTTTTTTATCAGCCCTTTTTTTAGGCATTCTTCATCTGTTGTTTTTGGAATTGAAAAATCACCAATATTCGTTATTTTTGTTTTTCTCCAGTTCATTCCATATGCTCTCAACTGTCTTATTCCAGCAAGTGCCTCTATTGTTATGTATTCCATATCTTTATACATTGTCACAGGTCTGCCAGAAGAACCAGATGTTCCCACTAAATAGGAATTATCTTTTTTATACCCAACAGGTATAATATCATCAGGAAAACTCTTTATCAAATCTTCTTTAAAAATTAAAGGGAGTTTTTGCAAATCTTTAATACCATTAATATCATCTGGATGTACTCCAGCTTCTTTATATTTTTTATAATATAATGGAACTTTATATGCATATTTAGCTGCTTTTTTAAATGCTTTATCCTGATATTTTCTAATTTCTTCTGGTTTTAGTTTCCATGCTCTGTTAATGTCTGTTAAATAGTGCTTTATTATTTTTAATGTAAAAACTGGGTTGAGGAAAGGATTCATGTGGATGAATATATCCAATATTTATATTTATTTCTGGCATTTTATCATTTAATTTTGCTACAGTTTTTTCCATCACCGATAAATTTATAATACTTGTTATGTTTTAGCATAACAATTAGGGAGGCAAAATTAGAGGTAATATAATGAAAAAATACCCAAGTTATAATAAAAATTGGCAAATATTAGTTATATCTATATTCTGCGTGGCAATTCTTTTACTCAGCAATCTCCCATCAAAGTTGTTTTACTTAAATGTAAAAGCAGAAGGAAATTCGTTTCGTCTAAATATTTCGGGCAACACTGGTTATGAAGCATGGTACTATTATATTGGGGGAATAATAAATTCTGCAAATGGCAACCTGTATTATACAGAAAAGGACTTATCTATAAATGCAGGGGGTTTTACAATTGAAATTATAAGGAGTTATAATAGCCACAACAACAACTTTAGCAGTGCTTTTGGTTATGGATGGACATTCAACTATAATATCAATTTAATTGAAAATATAAATGAATCTGTTACACTAATTGAGGGGGATGGTTCTGCTCATACATTTGAAAGCATTGGCAGTGGCATGTATTCCTCTCCACCAGGCAAATATTATAAATTGAAAAAGGATCCTGACTCCACTTATCTTCTCCAATTAAAAAATGGTTATTCATACAGTTTTAATGATACTGGAAAATTGATGAATATTACAGATAGAAATGGGAATAAATTGAACTTTGTTTATGCAAGCGGTAAACTTGTCAATATTACAGACAATTTCAACTCATGGATAAGTTTGAATTATAACATTGACGGAAGAATAAGCTTCATCAAAGACACTATGGGAAGAGAGATTATATATGAGTATAATGTTAATGGCGATTTAGTCAATGTAACGGATGCAATGGGAAATTCTACTTTATATGAGTATTATACCAATCATCTATTAAAAGCAAAAATTGATAGAATTGGAAGAGTCCTGACATTTGATTATGTTACTATAAACAATCTTACTGTAGTAGGAAAGATAGGCAATTCAATTTATAATTATTCTTCTGCTTCCTATACATCACCTTATCATGTTTATGATATTGAATATGATATACCCAATAACACAGTCAGGGAGATCGTAAGGGGGAAAGAATATATTATAAAATTGAATTCTAAGGGAAGTCCGCTCCAAATAACCGACCCTTTAGGATACTCTCTCCAGTATTCGTGGGATAATAACGGAAATCTTATTGGGTATACAGACAAGAATTCAAATACATACAACTTTTCCTATGATGAATATGGAAATATTGTGGAAATGATAGACCCAATTGGATATAATAGAACGTGGGAATGGGAGAACATTGACAATGAAAGCAATTACTTAACTCTTTTGAAAAAGGAGGTCAACCAATTAGGATTTTCTATAAATTATACCTATGATGAAAATGGTAATCTAAACAAAACAGTGGATGCATCTGGTCAAGAATCATATTTTTATTACGATGCTTATGGGAATTTAATAAAATATGTTGATGAAAAAGGAAATCAAACAATTTTTGAATATAATGATGCAGGGTATTTAATTAATATCACAGATGCATTGGGAGATATAACTACATTTTCATATGACAGTATTGGTAGAAGAATAGAGATAATTGATGCTTTAGGACATGCTACAAATTATGAATACGATGACAATGATAGGATAGTTAAGATAACCAACGCATTGAATTATAGCACCATTTATCATTATGATGCTATTGGCAACTTGCTATATGCAATAGATTTTAATGGTAATCAAATAAACTATACCTATAATTTTAGGAATCAAATGTCAAACGTTGAAGATGCTTTAGATAATGAAATAAGCTATGAGTATGATAAATTTGGGAATTTAATTAAAGTTATAGATACAAAAGGAAATGAGAGCAGATATTGCTATGATGCACTGGGTCGACTCATTTCTGCAACAGATGAAATTGGTTTTACTGAATATTATAGTTATGACGCCAATAACAATCTCATAAGTTATACTAATAAAAATGGACATACCACTTTATATGAATATGATGCTTTGAATAGAGTTGTAAAAATTATTGATGCTTTAGGAAATGAAACAAATTATGAATATGATGCAGTTGGAAATATAATTAATTTTACAGATGCAAATGGACATACCACTTTATATGAATATGATGCTTTGAATAGAGTTGTAAAAATTATTGATGCTTTAGGAAATGAAACAAATTATGAATATGATGCAGTTGGAAATATAATTAATTTTACAGATGCAAATGGACATACC
>DRIF01000095.1 GCA_011052825.1 Thermoplasmatales archaeon | reverse complement strand
ATATCGTAAAATGGAGGTCTTCCATTCTTACTTTTTTTCAATGGCAAGTCAATTTCTTTTGCTACTTCTTCAGCCAGCTTTATTTTATCTTTGAATGTTATATCTATCTTATCAATACATTCTCTAAATGGTCTCCTTGTTTTCATTGCCCATGGTCTCCTCTTTTCTTCTCTTAGCATATATTTCTCTTCTCTAAGTATATTGTTAATAACAAAATTCACCGCTATTTCCGATGCAATTTTTATAACTTCGTCGAATGTTTTATTTATTACAAATATTCCCATGAACTTCTTTGGAATAAGATTATATGGCAAATTATTGTTCATTAATGCTATTGCTTCTCTTGTGTGCAATATTTTGTTCAGTCTAAATTCGCAAATTCCGATAGAATTATATTCACTTATCTCATTTTTATACATCCCATTCCCTCCTCTTTTTATCTTTCAATTTAATAAAAAGATGTAATTAAAAAATAAATCGATTTTTTGGATGGGCTCCCTTTCGGAGGAAAGTTTAAATAATAAAACTCACTAAAATTTAATGAAATTAGAAATATTGGTTGCTGGAATATTGAGTATTTCAATTTTATTAAGTGCTGGATGTTTAAATAAAGAATCTACAGGTGAAGCTGGAATAATATTATCAATGAAAGAATTCATAAGTATAATGAATAACTATAGCAGGGATATAAATAACGCTACAAAATATGAATATTATAATATCACTCCGTTGAATGATGGAGATACTGTAGTTATAAAAGATGAAATACATAATTTAACTTATAACTCCACTTATAATTACACAGAGATATTCTGCATTAGTGATTTAGATAATCCTTTTCCAGTAAGCGGAAATCTGACAAAATTTTTTTCAGACGGTGATAAAATAGAAGTAATACTGCATATTATAAGAGACGTTTTTCCATTTCCTTCTGATCCATCATGGACAGTTAGCATAGAAACAATAGAGGAAGGATGGAGTTTATCTGGACATTTTTTTACCCCAGTTTCTTCAGATGCAGTGAAAAAGGGATAATGGAAAAAAATTAATATCAATATAAATTTTCTGCTGTGAAAGGGATTGCTCTCTTGACGTTGTTACTTCTTCTCTCTGGCTGTATATTTTTTGAAAGTGTAACAAGAAAGGGATTTGAAGAAGATGATTTAACTTATCCCTTGCCATATTATTTAGTGATGGAAAAAAAACCTGAATCAAATTCAATATTATCTCCTCCTCTCATATACAATCTATCATGGCAATTTGGAAAACTATATTCTGGCTATAAAGGAACTGTGAGGATGGAGATAGAAAATAAAGGAAAAGGAGATATTTTTGTATATGGGTTTTCAATAAAAATTGGAGATGAAGAACAAAAAACAAAATTTAATTATGGAAAAAAAATTGAAAGAGGAGAAAAAGAAAATTTTGTTTTTTCTTTTGATTGTTCTCTGCCTGGTGAGTATGAATACAGAATTGGGCTGTATTTGATGACTGGATTGGGAAATAAATGGTATGACCATGGACTTAGATATATAGATAAAATAGGAGAGATTGAAGTGAAAGATTACATAAAAGCTAACTACAAGTTGCATAAAAACTACTATATCTATTTTGATAAAATCAATGAAATGGTCAATCCAGATGAAAAAATTATTCGTGAAAAAGCTTCTGAGATAGCATCAAATTATGGGAAAAATTATAACATCGCTCAGGTATGTGCAATATATGAATGGATTTATGAGAATGTTGAATATAAGAATGATACAGATGATAAATGGACATCTCCTTCATATGCGATTTTATGTGGAGGAGATTGTGAGGAATTTGCAATGCTTTTTTCTGCAATGGTGAATGCAATTGGAGGAACAACCAGAATTTATATAACTGATAACCACGCTTTCTCTTCTGTTTATATTGGAAAAAATCTTGATTTGCTTGATAGCATAAATTCATATTATGGTTCAAATTTAACCTATGCTTTTCTTGAAGACGAATTTGGCTACTGGCTTGTCGCAGACCCTCTTTCTTCATTTTATCTGGGAGGATTACCTGTTGGTGGAGTAGTTGAAGAAAAAAATAACATTAGATATTACAGATGGAGCATAGTAACAAATGAACTCTATTCCATAGATGTTTTGAGATGAAATCACTCTATTCCAGTTATGTTTCCTTTTTCATCAACATCTATTTTTTCTGCAGCAGGTCTGGCAGGCAACCCAGGCATTGTTGTTATTTTTCCAGTTATTGGAACAAGAAATCCTGCTCCTGCTGAAATTCTTATTTCTTTTATTGTTATTTTGAAATTTTTTGGTCTTCCTCTTATATTCCAGTCATCAGTTAAACTGTATGGTGTTTTAGCCATGCATATTGGGAGATTGTTCAATTCCATTTTATCTATTATTCTTATATCATCTTCTGCTGTAATGCTGTAAACAACCTTTCCAGCTCCATAAATCTTTTTTGATATTTCCTCTATTTTTTCCTTTACTGGCATGTCCAGTTCATATAAAAATTTGAAATTTGGCTTTTGATTGTAAAGAATATCAATTAATTTTCCTGCAAGTTCTATTCCGCCTTCTCCTCCCTGGGTGTAAACTTCAGCAACTGAAAATGGTATTTCATTTTTTATGGCAAAATCTTCAACCAATTTTATTTCTTCCTCAGTGTCATAGGAAAAGCGATTGAGGGCAATTATCATTGGCAACCCAAACATTTGTATATTCTCAATATGCTTTTCAAGATTTTCCATTCCCTTTTTCACTGCTCTCATACTTCTCTTTCCTTTCTTTATTTCTTCTATTTTCATTCCTCCATGCCATTTAAGGGCTTTCATAGAAACCACTATAACAACAGCAGATGGAGAAAGTCCATATCTACATACAATATTGAAAAATTTTTCTGCACCCAAATCTGTTCCAAAACCAGCTTCTGTAACAAAATAATCTGCAAGCTTCAATCCCATTTTTGCAGATATTAAACTGCTTGTTCCATGAGCAATATTTGCAAAAGGACCGCCATGAACAAAAGCAGGAACCCCCTCTGTTGTCTGCACTAAATTTGGTTTTATTGCATCCACCAGCAAAGAAGCCACTGCTCCTACAGCCCTCAGTTTTTTTGCTGTTACTGGTTTTTCATCATATGAATATGCAACAATGATTTTTTCAATCCTCTTCTTCAGTTCTTTCATATCTTTGCTTAAACATAAAATAGCCATTATTTCTGAAGCAGCAGTTATGGAAAATCTATCCTGATGAGGAACCCCATTTTTTGGACCACCAAGCCCAACAACAACATTTCGAAGATTTCTATCATTCATATCCATTACTCTTGGCCATACTATGTAGCGTGGGTCAATGTGAAACTTATCTCCATGAAAAATGTGGTTATCGAGGAGTGCAGAAAGCAAATTGTGGGCAATGCTTATTGCATGCATATCCCCTGTGAAATGAAGATTTATATCTGTTGATGGCACAACCTGGCTTTTTCCTCCTCCTGTTCCCCCTCCCTTTATTCCCATTACTGGACCAATACTTGGCTCTCTTATTGCAAGGCATACTTTTTTGCCAAGTTTTGCCAAAGCTTGGGCTAAACCTATGGTTATTGTTGTTTTTCCCTCTCCATCAAAAGTTGGATTTATTGTTGTTACCAATATAAGTTTTCCATCCTTTCTTTTTCCTATCCTCTTAAAAATATCAAGTGATACCTTTGCTTTATATTTTCCCCAAGGAATAATCTCTTTCTTTCTTATTCCTATCTTCTCAGCAATTTTCTCGATTTCTTTCATAGCCATTTAGATAATAAGAGAGGAAGTTTTAAGGTTTATCATGGAGTTTTGAACAAGCATAAATTCATGGTAGGATATTCCTCAAAATAGGTGATACACTTTTCTTCAAAATTTTATTAGGCTTTCTAACCTGTTACATCCGAGCTCCAGAGCTATGTCAGCTTTCATAGCTCTCGTTTCATCCCCTCTAACAAAATTGTAAATTATTCTCCTCAAGCTAAGAAAAGCATCTGCAGATTCAAATGATTTAAAGCCACGCATTATCTTGTAGCGTTGCTTTACATCCTCGTTATACCTCTCTATTGGATTGTTATTATGTTCTAAGCCATATTTCTT
>DRIF01000094.1 GCA_011052825.1 Thermoplasmatales archaeon | reverse complement strand
TTTGAGCAATGTTACGCCCAAAATTATAGCAATTTTTGGTGATTTTATACGGCGTTATGAGGACAAAAGTCTTAATTTGAGATGGTAAAATGTAACAAAAATTACAATTGGCAAATTATACAATGGCAGTATAACTAGCTTGAAATGGCAAAGTCAGGTCTTAACTCTGCCTTCTCACCCATTGCTTACCCTCCAGCAAATGTTTTACATCTTCTGGTTTAACAATGGAGCTATTGCTCATAGCCCTTTCAAAAATGCTTTGAATACATTCACTATCAACATCGATACCATAATCAATTCTCATTACTTTTACTGCCCCACTCACAATCCTTCCTTTATCTTCTGGCTTGAATGCTTCCGTCCACTGTCTTAATCTCATCGTGAGATAATCTGCCAACTTCTCTGCAATCTTCGTCATTGCCTCTTTCATTTCCTGTTTTTTCTTTCTCTCCTCCATAATTAGTGCAAGCTTTGTCTTCTTTTCTTCCAGCTTTCTTTCTAATTCTTCTATTTCTCTTTTCAGAATTTCTACTTCATCATCCTTCAGCATTTCCTCCAAAAACATGCGAAACATCTTGCTCATATTAATCTGCTTCTTCTTTGCAAGGAGAAAAAGCCCTTTTGGAAGATAAATGCTCGTTCTGACTATTTGCTCCTCCTTCATTTTGTCCTTGGAAAATTTGTATGCTGTATGTTATGTTTGTATGTTATGCTATAATTGTATGCTATGACGGCGTAATAGCATACATTTTGTATGCTGTTATCTGTAGAAATTGAAAAATTAATGTTACTATTTTCATTTTCAAAATTTGATAGCACAACATAACATAACATACACGCCGTTTCAAAAAATATAATATTACTTTTCTCAATCAAAAAAATAAAAAGGGAGGGAAATTCCGTCGAAAATACCGCCGTTTTGGCTTGCTGTTTTCTGTAATTAATAACCCCTAGGCCACTAGCCCTTTGACGATAATGAAGACGGATTTTTTAAAAGTATCGTTAAATGAATCTAAATAATGCCACAAAACATTTATTCCCTTAATCTATTATCATAGTGGATAGAAAATTCATCTTACTACGCATTTTAATAATAATCATCTTTCTTTATGCTCTATATGAAATTTTACAATTAGGAAAAATTTTTGAATTAGTTGTTTCTCAATCATTAATAAAATACACCTCTTTAATACCTTCTCCTGTTACAGATACTTTGAGTAAAATGATTTCCTATTTTTACCCATCCTATCTTTTATTCCCTCTAATTTGGTTTATTCTTTCTCCTTTTAAATGTCGATTATTTTTCCATAAATTTTCAATTCGTTATTTTATTCATGCACTTCTAGGAATAGGTGGTCTAATAATTTTGTATCTTACTAAAGATTTTGTTTTTGGTATCTCCTTATTAATTTCCTCTCTTTTTATCATACACGATATAATCCAAACATATCAAGAATGGCCTGTTTATGCTAATCAGTATCTTCTCTCAGTAACTACTTCTATTATAGCAAAAGCAAAAAATCATACGATCTTGGTTGAAGTTACCGGATTAGGAAAAGAAGTTCTAAATAAAATAACACTCTTCCATTTATATCCACATATGAAGTTACCTTTTATTAAGCGTCCTTTTTTCCAAAAATTTAAAAAAATACGAGTGGCATCTGATACTACATATAGAATTTTTAAAAAAGTGGTAGCACTAAGCAGTAAAATAATTTCCCCCATTGTATTTATTGGCGAAGATAGATTCGTGGGAAAAATTGGATTATTTTTGATTAAGGAAGAAAAAAAGATATATGCTATCCCAGTTGTAATTTGTGATTTCGAGAACGAGGATATTAAAAGTAAAGTAAATATGGAACAGGCAGATTACATTATCTCTGTAACGGATGATGAAAGAGTTGCAAATGATATTCTCAGATTGTTGATAGATAGAGAAAGACAGATTGGAATAGTTAGACCTGTGAGTTCTTCACAAACCTCATTTTTCTATGAACAGATACCATCCAATTTGCTCCGCTCTATCTATCCTGATATCTTTATAGAAAAATTTAACGGCACCCGACTTGGCTCACTTGCATCCTATCATCTTTATTGGAAAAGGAATAAAAAAATGTTAGTGTTGGGAGCAAATAAAACCATATATTATCTCATTCAGTATCTTCTATCAAAGGAAGGGATAATTAAGCATGTTAATATGGCAGGTAGAAAATGGGTAGACAAAAACCACTTTGTTATAATGGCAGAGAAAAAGGATTTTGAGAATGTTGCTCTAATATCTTCACAAAGAGAGCCACTGCTTTACTATTGGGTAGATGGATGGTATTATGAAGGAAAATGGCGAACATTTGCGATACCTGTTATATCTTTATCACCTACGAGAGGATTTATATTAAGAGAACAATTAGCTACATTTAATCCAGATGTGGTAATAGCAGCGACAAGCAACCATGAGGAAACTGTGGAAACAGTTCATAAACTAATGGAGCTGAGAAGAAATAACCCTGCTCTATGTTTTGACTTAATAGTCATGACATCTGATGTTGAAACAAAGACAATAGTTAAAGGGATGGTGAAAGAAGCAGAAGGAATCTATAATATGACTATACTGAAAACACCTTTTGATATAATGGACATACAAAGTGATGCTGCAGAATTTATAAAATCAATTTATGGAAAATCCATTAGGTATAAGCTTGAGAAGAGAGACAGAGGAAACAGAATCGTCAAGGTGATGTGCTGCAAAGACAAGCCAGGAATACTTGCGATGCTTTTTAGGAGAATATTTCTCCATCCAACAAACGATGCAAGTTTTTTAAAAGTGGAACGGTATTCTCACAATTCAAAAGCAATTAATTTTGAAAATGTATGGCAACATATTGATCATTCAACTACAAAGGAGAGAAAGGCAAAATTTTTTGCTACAGGGAAATTCGTAGATAGTAATAAAGTATTTGTTGGTAATCAAATGGATATATTATTTTCTCTTCGCGAAAATAATGATCCTGAAGCCATTAACAAAATCAATGAAATCATATGGCCCACATTTAGTATAATAAATGCAAAAGAGAATGGAAAAATAACAATGGGACGAAGAGATTGCCCAATGTACATCTATGGAAATTGCATAGCAAGCCGCCCCATTCAATCGACAGCAGAATCGTTAATAATATATGCTGAGATAAAAGACGAGATAGGTTCTCTATTCTATCTTTTCCATTTGTTAGCAAAATTAAAATTTTCCATTCCAGAGAGTTGGGATTTTAACAAATCGAATAATTTCCATTCCTATTCGACAGGTTACTTAAGATCCTATACTTGTCAGGCAAGACCTCCTCGTGCCTACACAGAGGCGTGCCTGATAAGAGCTACATCTGAAGAAAAAGAAAAGCTAATTAAAGAGGTAAGTAAGTTACGAAGTGAAGACCTTGAAAAATATTTTTCTTCAACTCTTTGCAAATTGCGATTATATGTAAATGATAAAAAAACCGCGCGACATCTCGTTGATTTTAGTAAATATCTCGAAAAAAGATTAGTGGAACATAAAATAAAAAAGGAACCAATTTTGTTTTTTGAGATAAAGGGGATAAACAATAGCAAGGAATATTATGAGATGATAAGAAAAAAATTTGTAGGGAATATGGGAGAATATAAAGTTATTAGAACATCAAAGAAAAATAGATTTGCAGTATTGACTAATTCTCTATATGAAGATGATAAGGGTATCTCAAGATGGTATAAAAGGACAAAAAATCTTCTCAATAAATTGCATGATGAGATATGTAAAGAAAAAAGATACGAAGGAATTATCGCTTATTCAAACATTCTATATAGAGGAATAGAGTGTGAAAGTAAATATTGATGCAATTTTATATAACCTTTAAATTAAACTTGCTCAAGAAGAAATCGCGATGAGTTAAGGCCTTTGATTATGCTATCAGAGAAAATAAAGAGAATAATAGGAGAATAAGGATATTAGCTACATTGCATAAATTAACCGATATTCCTAACATTTCGTGATATTTTTAAACCCCTTTTCATTTTCTTTTTGGGATGGGAATGAAATGCCCATATTGTGGTGGAGAAGATATAGTAAAGGCTGGAAAAAGATACAATAAATATGTAGAAAAACAGTTATACAGATGTAATTCTTGTAGGAGAAGGTTTGTCGAAAGAGATGGTTTTGAACATATGAGCTATCCAAAAGAAATTATCCTTAAAACCCTTCATTTATATGCAGAAGGCTTATCACTATCAAAAATAAGGGATTTTATCTGGCAGCATG
>DRIF01000093.1 GCA_011052825.1 Thermoplasmatales archaeon | reverse complement strand
GGATCCAGAAAACCCAAATCTAAATGAGATAGAAATTCCGATGTTTCCACTGGATTTTCTTTTGTAGGATTCCTGAATAATGCTTGCAATTCATATTTCCTACCGATCTCTTTGTCCAAAAAATTCCGATTACTTTTTATTAGCCTTTCTATTTCTATTTCATCCCATCCCATTTTAATCAAAAAAATGATGGGATCTCTCTTTATTTTTTTATGAATTTTTCAGCTACGAGTTATGCCAAAAATGGTTAGTCTTATATACGAGAAGGGCTAATCTGTATCCGCCCAAGTAAATCTACTTTACAGGGAACAATGGTGAAATTTCCTAATAAATGAAAAGATAACCAAGAAATAATAAATATTTAAGTATTGAAAATACAATGTATCTTAAATGATGGCATTAAATTTATTTAGAAGAGACATATTTATTGGAATAATTGTAGTTATTGTAATAGCCAACTCATTTGCTGAAATAAATGTCGTTAGGGGGGAGAGGGAGTTATTTCAGCAAAATGACAAAAGATTCAGTGATGACAAAAATCCCCAAATACTTTGGTGGTATGACTTAGATGCTCCTTCTTTTGGCTCATCAGCAGTTGATGACATTGATGCAGACGGCAAACCAGAAATAGTTTTTGGAACTTATTTTAATGATGAAAAAATATATGCATTAAATGCTGAAAATGGAACACTTCTCTGGAGTTACTATACTGGTGGATGCAATGATGCATCAGTTGCAATTGCAGATGTTGACCAAGATAATGAATTAGAGGTTATTGCACCTTCTTCAGCGACTCTGAAAATTTATTGTTTTGACGGTGAAACAGGCAATGTCGAATGGGAAACATATACAGGGTATCCAAACTGTATCGATTCTCCTCCTGCAGTGGCAGATGTAGATAATGATGGAAAACCTGAAGTAATATTTGGAACGTGGTATGATTATGTTTTTTCCTTAAATGGTGAAGATGGAAGCGTATGTTGGCAAGTCAATGTAGGAACAGATAGTTACATACAATCTGGGCCAAATATACTTGATATAGATGGAGACGGAGATTTAGATGTGGTTGTTGCACAGTTTGCAGGTGATTGCAGAGTTTATGCTCTGAAAGGTGACGATGGTTCAACTTTATGGTATTCTGATTTGCCACAAGATTATATGTATCACGGTGGCTCATTTGCAGATATTGATGAAGATGGTAGGTTGGAAATTGTCATTGGCTGTTATGACAAAAATGTTTATGTGCTTAATTGCGAGGATGGTAGTTTGGTATGGAGCTATACCGCACCCTATTATGTGGCTGCTCCAACGTCAATTGCTGATCTTAACAATGATGCTCACTTAGAGATAATTTTTGCTTCATATAATATTATAGGAGTGCTGTCATATACAGGAAATTTAATCTGGAGTTATACAACTGGTGGAACAATATTTAGAGGAGGAGTAATAGCAGATGTAAATGGTGACGGCACTCCTGATGTTGTATTTGGCTCAGAAGATGGCATCCTGAGAGTGCTTAAAGGAGATAGTGGAGAGGAAATCTGGACATATGATCTGCAATCTCATTATGGAAATACTTATGAGATTGACCATGCACCTGTGATTACTGACTTTAATAACGATGGAAAGCTTGATATTTTTGTTGTTGGTGGATATGGAACATCTAATCCCCCAACCAATAACCATGGACGTGCATATGCGCTTTCTGCTGGCAATGGAACTGGAAAAGGATGGAAGATGTTCAGGTACAATCTTTTTCACAGTGGGTTTTACCCAAATTTACCTCCTGCGATTTTGAATGTAGAAGCAAATCCAACCTCGCAAGTACCCAATGAATATGTAAATATAACATGTACAGTAACAGATGATGTCGCAGTTAATTCAGTTATGGTTAATATAACATATCCAGAAGGATTTACAGTGAATCATACAATGGAAAGGATAGATGGTACAAATGATTATTATTTCAACACTACATATTCTTCTGTTGGAACTTATTCCTATTTCATATGGGCGAATGATACAGGCGGAAATAGTAATATTTCTTCAACTTACACTTTCAATATTAAAGATGCAGTCAAACCAGAAATAAAAAATATAGTTGATTTTCCAGATCCGCAACAAATAGATGAATGGGTCAATATAAGCTGTGTAGTGACAGATAATGTAGGAGTTGCCGAAGTTAAAATAAATATCAGCTATCCAAATGGCTTAAAAATAAATGTTACAATGAGCAATGTAAACAATAAATATTATTACAATGAAAGTTACCATGTGGCAGGATTTTACACTTACTTTATATGGGCAATTGACAGCAGTGGAAATATCAACAAATCCTCCACTTATACATTTGCCATTGAAAATATCCCCTATGCTCTTTATCTCTACAAAGGATGGAATTTGATTACATTGCCTTGTGAAAATTCATACAATGCTTCTTCATTGTTTAATGATATAAATGGATGTAGCATTATTCTGGGATGGAATGCAAGCATTGATGATTTCAATTTATATGTTCCTGGTTCTCCATATGATTTTGCTATAGAGAATGGACATGGATATTTCATTGGAATGAGTCATGATTCAATATTTTCTTTGGCTGACATCCCAATAGAAAATGTTTCTGTTCCTCTTTACATTGGATGGAACATTCTTGGATGGTTTAATTCATGGCAAACAAATGCTTCATCATTATACAATGCAATAGATAACTGCACTCTTGTTTTATCATGGAATGCAAGTATGCAGGACTTTGATTTATATGCTCCAGGTGTGCCAGATGATTTTGTTGTGGCAAGAGGAGATGGTTTTATGATTGCTGTTGATGAGGAAAGCATATGGCATGGAGAAGGATAATTTTAAATGTGGCAAAAATTTAAATAGAAAGTTTATTTGAAAGCTTATGAAAATAAAAAATATGGATATTGAAAGTATAGAGGCAAGGAGATTCATTAAAGATTTCTCTCGTCCAATGAATATAAGAATAGATCACAACAGCAGTGTAACTCTATTTTCGTATATTGGAAATGAAGAAGCCCAGGTTGAATTTGAATATGTTGCAAGTTATGGAACAGCAGGGATAATAAAAATTGGTGGAAAACTTATATATGAAGGAGAAAATGCAAAGGAAATTGCAGAAAGATGGGAGAGCAAAAAAAATATGCCGAACGATGTTGCCTCCCATATTCATACTGCCATAATGCATTACTGCCTGCCTGAAGCTGTCATGCTTGCAAGAGATTTGAAACTTCCACCTCCAATACCTTTACCTCAGATAAAGTTTGATAAAGAAGGTGCGAAGGGAGTCAAAAAATTTGGACCAGAAGTTGCATAAAATATTTAATAATCCTCTTATTTCTCCTTAAAAATGGACGCTAAAAATTATCCAAAGATGGAAGAAGAAATTCTTAAATACTGGGAGGAAAACAGCATATTTGAAAAAAGCGTTGAGAAAAATAGAGGAAGGGAAAAATTTGTTTTTCTGGAAGGCCCTCCTACAGCAAATGGACTACCTCATCCAGGGCATGTGCTGACTAGAACAATGAAAGACGTTGTTTTGAGATATAAAACTATGAGAGGATATTATGTTGAAAGAAAGGCAGGATGGGATACTCACGGATTGCCTGTTGAAATAGAAGTGGAAAAATCTCTTGGATTGAAAAATAAGCAGGAAATAGAAAAATATGGGATAGAAAAATTTAATGAAGAATGCAAGAAAAGCGTTTTTAGATATGAGAAAGCATGGAAGGAAATGACTAGGAGAGTTGCATTCTGGATTGATATGGAAAATCCTTATATTACATTGGACACAAAATATATTGAATCAGTATGGTGGTCTCTAAAGGAAGCATGGAAAAAGGGACTTCTTTATCGTGGATACAGGGTTACACCATACTGCCCGAGATGTGGAACCACTCTTTCATCACATGAAGTTGCTCAAGGTTATAGAGAGGTTGAAGACCCATCAATTTTCATTAAATTTAAGGTTAAGGGAAAAGATGAATATTTCCTTGCGTGGACAACAACACCATGGACTTTAATTTCAAATGTTGCTTTGGCTGTCCATCCAGATGAATGGTATATGAAAATAGAGTATGAGGGGGAAAAATTAATTCTTGCAGAGGAGAGAATGGCTGTTTTGTTGAAAAATCAGGAATACAGAGAACTGGATAGAATTAAGGGAAAGGAGCTTGAGGGAATAGAATATGAGCCTTTATATCAATTTATTGAACCAGAAAAAAAATGCTGGTTCGTGATTCTTGCTGATTTTGTAACAATGGATGAAGGAACTGGTATAGTTCATATAGCAACTGCTTTTGGTGAAGAAGATTATGAAGCTGGTTTGAAATATGATTTACCTGTAATACAGCTTGTTGATTTGGAGGGGAAATTCAAGAAAGAAGTTAAAAAATGGGCTGGAAGATTTGTTAAAGATGTTGACGAGGAAATTATAAAAGATTTGGACGAAAGAGGTCTACTTGCAGGGAGGCAGAAATATAGGCATCAATATCCATTTTGTTGGAGGTGCGATTCTCCCTTACTTTATTATGCAATAGAATCTTGGTTTATTGGAATGTCAAAATTGAGAAAAAATCTGGTTAAAAATAATGAAGAGATAAACTGGTATCCAAATCATTTGAAACAGGGAAGATTTGGAGAATTTATAAAGGAGGCAAGGGATTGGGCTTTGTCTAGAAAAAGATATTGGGGAACTCCTCTTCCAATATGGAAATGCAATGAATGCAAAAAAGAGATATGCATAGGTAGCATAGAAGAGTTAAAAGAAATGGCTATCAATTTTCCGGAAAAACTTGATTTACATCGTCCTTATGTTGATGAAATTTTATTGAAATGTTCTGATTGTGGAAAGGAAATGAGGAGGGTTGAAGAGGTAATAGATGCATGGTATGATTCTGGTTCCGCCTTTTTTGCTCAGTGGCATTATCCATTTGAAAATGAGGAAAAGTTTATGGAAAGTTTTCCATATGATTTTATATGTGAGGCAATAGATCAAACCAGAGGATGGTTTTATTCACTGCTTGCTGTATCAACTCTTGTCTTTGATAAGCCTTCCTATAAAAATGTTCTGACACTTGGTTTGATTCTTGACGAAAATGGTCAAAAAATGTCAAAGAAAGCCAGAAATTATGTTGAGCCGAATGAAATTTTTTCAAAATATGGGGCGGACGCACTAAGATGGTATCTGGTTTCTGTTTCTCCTCCATGGCAACCAAAAAGATTTTATGAGAAAGCTGTTAAGGAAGTCCTGAGCAAATTTTTACTCACTTTCTGGAATGTATTTTCATTTTACAAAACATATGCTTCACTGGATGATTTTGATTATGAAAAGGATTTTGTTGAATTTGAAAAAAGAAGGTTAATTGATAAATGGATTTTATCAAGGATAAATAAACTAATTTTTGAAGTAGAAGAAAAAATGGAGGTTTTTGAAGTTCATAAAGCATCGCGTCTCATAGAAAACTTTGTTATAAATGATTTAAGTAACTGGTATATAAGAAATTCTCGTAAAAGATTCTGGACAGAAGAAAGAAGCACAGATAAAATGGCTGGTTATTCAACTCTTTATGAAATTTTAATTACACTTTCCAAAATCATGGCTCCTTTTGTTCCTTTCGTTTCTGAAAAAATATATATAGAGATGGAAAAAGAAGAAAGTGTTCACTTATGCAGTTATCCAGAATCTAATGACGAAATGATTGATGACTCATTAGAAGATAAAATGGAAACAGTTAGGAAAATAGTTGAAGAAGCAAGAGCTTTAAGGGCAAAAAATGGAATAAAACTTCGCTATCCCCTAAAGGAAATAATTATTGTATCAAATGAGGAAATTGGAGAACTTGCTGAATTGATAAAGGAAGAGATAAATGTTAAAAATATAATTTTTAATGCAGATGATTCTACATTTATGGAAAAAGTTGCCAAACCAAATTATTCAAAACTTGGTCCTAAATATAAGGATAACGCAAAGAAGGTTGCTGAAATAATAGAGAAGACAGATGCGGGCAAATTAAATGGAATGAAAATTTTGTTAGATGGAATAGAGTATGTAATAGGAAAAGAAGAATTTTTGATAGAAAAAAGAGCGAAGGAGGGGTATGCCATCGGTAAAATAGATGATATTTTAATCGCTCTAAACACAAAACAAACTTCTGAGTTATTGGCGGAGGGATTTGCCAGAGAAATCATTAGAAGAATACAGGAGATGAGAAAAGAATTAAATTTGGAAATGGAAGAAAAAATTTCTGTTGAAATAGATATAGAGAGAGGAAGGATAGAAGGATGGGAGGATTATGTAAAAAATGAGACAAGAAGCGAAAAAATGGAATATAAAAACCCTGAATGTGAATATGTGAAGGAATGGAATATAGATGGAGAGAAGATAAAAATTGGGATAAGAAAAGAATGATTAAATTTTTATTCTACAGTTGTTAAAAACATGGATTACATTTCTCTTATATGCAAATACTTCTATTTGAGGGATGATACCTTTTAAAGGCATTTTTTCATCATTTTAGTTTGTCGAGATAATATTTCTCAGAAAAATTTAAAATCAAACTCTATTTTACAATTTGAGCGGGTGTGATCTAGCTGGTTAGGATTAGGGCCTTCCAAGCCCTCTGCCCGGGTTCAAATCCCGGCGCCCGCATATTTTACACTAAAAATGCAATTAAGAATTTTGCAAAAAAGTTTTGCTTATCCTATTTTTACTGCAATAACTTGTTGTTTATAAATAACCTTTAAGATTTTTATCAGATTCTTCTCCTTTCAGCACCACATTAACCATCTCTTTTGCCACATCATGTTCTATTCCAAAAGTTTTTTCAATATATTCTGCAATTTCCTCGCTTGTCTTTCCCTCCTCTGATTTTTTTGTTATTATATCATATATATGGCCAAGTTGAAGCATCTTATATCCTTCTCCAAGATTAAGTTCGTTTACCATGTCATATAATGCAAAGAGAGTTACAGTCAAAGCATGACTGAACTCCTCCTTACTGAGGGAAGCTAAATCTAAATCAGTAACAATTATTATTTCATCTTTTGTTCCAGCGAGAACATATTTCACCATTTTCCATTTTCCATTCAACAGTAGCAAAGTGCCATATATTCTCAATCTATCTTCGGAATCCAAAAATTTTGTTTCCAAACCAGTATAAATCTGAAGGGAGGCAAATCCTTTATGCAGATGAATGAAAATGCTAAATGGCATTTTCGGATTTTCTGCCTTTATCCATATATTTTTGTTTTCCTCCTTAACTTCAACATCCCAGTGCTCATCCAGCGGTTTATCTGAATCAGCAATTTCCTCCTCCAACCATTTTACAAATTTTGTTTTCCACTCTTCCTCCATAAAAAAAATAATTAAAAATAAATATAAAAATTATTGGTGTGAAATATATAAAAGACTGTTTTTAGAATAAATTTTATGGAGGATATCCAAATTCATCAAAAGCAAATTTCCATTCCTTGTATATTTTTTTCTTAGTTTCCTCATCTATTTTGTAATTATATGGCTTATAGTTTCTGTATCTTTCAATAAATTTTTTGAAATATGGTTCAGCCTCCTCAAATCCATTCATGCCAATTTTTTCATAAACATTCTTTAAAGTTTTTAACGGTTCTTTAACAAAATTTTCGTAAGAGATTTCAACTAAATTATCTTCGGGTATCAACTTTTTTTCTTCAATGTATTTCATGTAAACCTCTCTGTAAAAATTTATTATGAATTCATCCAGTTTTTCTCTCTCAATATGGTGAAATGAAAATATAGGGAGTATTTTCTCATATAATCTCCATGTTGATAAATAAACCTTATAAGGATTTCTGTATATGTGTATGAATTTTGCATCAGGAAATATTTCCAGAAGCATTTTGATTCTCCCTGTATTAACTAAACTTTTCATCAAAATTCTCTTTCCATCATGTTTATATGTTATTTTCTTCAACAAATAGAGATAATATTTTTTCCATTCTTCCTTAATTTTTTCTCCAACATTCTCAAAAAGAACATATCTCCTGAAATAATATTCTATATTTCTTGGAAAATACCATCCATGATAGAAGGAATAAGGAGTTAAATTTGCCAGTGCATATTCTTCTTCGTATGGCAAGCCAGCTTTCATTTCTAAGTCATCCATTGGTCTTTTTTCTGGCAAGCGTTTTTCCACCATGCTTTTAAATATTTTTTCACTTCCCAAAAAAACCCATGGAGCCATTGTTTCAAGAGTTGAAACATAAGCCAGATTTCTATCCTGTCCCATTAAATAATGCAAAAAAGTTGTTCCGCTTCTAAAATGCCCAATTATAAAAAGAGGGGGAGGAATATTTATTTCCCTTATCTTTTTTTCAAATTTTAATTTTTCATAAAATCTGAAGGGTGAAATTACTGCTATCATGAGAGTAACATATATTGTCCTCGGTATAAATCTCCAATCTATGCAAAATTTATTTTCTAATAAAAGTTTAACCCAGTTTACCATTGATGTACCTGCAAGAGGTTGCATTTTTAAATTGAGATAATATTCTCTATCAAATCTAAGGTTCATGCAAATGTAATGTATCATTGGTTTAAATTTTTATAGTGTTTGCATATTCAACACTATGAAATTCTGGGATGAAAAAATTGAAACCATGCCTATAAATGAATTGAAGGAAATTCAGTATAAAAGATTGAAAAAAATTGTAAAGATGGTTTATGAAAAAAATGAAATATACCATAAAAAATTTGATGAAGCGGGAATAAAACCAGATGATATTAAAACTTTAGAAGATATAAAAAAACTGCCTTTTTTGACAAAAGACGAATTGAGAAATTATTACCCTTTTGGCCTCTTGTGTGTTGAACTCGATGACTGCATTGAGGTTCATGCCTCATCTGGGACAACAGGGAAACCAGTTGTTGGAGTTTATACAAAAAGTGATATTGAGATATGGGCTGATGTGATGGCTCGTTCGTTGTGGGCAAATGGATTGAGAAAAAGCGATGTAATGCAGAATGCATATGGATACGGTCTGTTTACTGGGGCTCATGGATTTGAGAAGGGAGCGCAGAAAATAGGCGCTATGGTTGTTCCTACAAGTTCAGGAAATACAAAAAGGCAAATTACAGTTATGAAAGATTTTGGAGTTACTGCAATTGCCTGCACACCTTCCTATTCAGTTTACATGGCTGAGGTTGCTGAAGAAATGGGCTTTTCACCTTCAAATGATTTTAAACTTCGTCTTGGTCTTTTTGGGGCGGAGGCGTGGAGTGATGAGATGAGAAAGAAGATAGAGGATATGTGGAATATAACTGCACATGAGCATTACGGATTGACAGAGATTATTGGTCCTGGAGTTGTCACAGAATGCGAGGAAAAAAGATTGCATATAAATGCAGACCATTTTCTGGCTGAAATTATTGACCCAAAAACTGGAGAAACTTTGGAAGAAGAAGAGGAGGGAGAGCTTGTTTTCACAACTCTGACAAAGGAGGCATTTCCTGCAATAAGGTTTAGAACAAGAGATATAGCTGGTTATACAGAAGAGCCGTGTGAATGCGGTAGAACTCTTCCTGCACAAACAAGAATAAAGGGAAGAAGCGATGACATGATGAAGGTAAAGGGTGTGATTGTATTTCCTTCTCAGATAGAGGAGGCAATCATGAAAGTTGAGGGGGCAAGTGGAAATTATCAACTTGTTAAGAAAAAGGAGAGAGAAATTACAACCCTTCGTGTCAGAATTGAACCAACTGAAGAAAGATATAAAGAAGGAAATATAGATGAACTTGCCAGAAAAATAGAGGAGGAAATATATGCAATATTAAGTCTGCATATTCCTGTTGAAGTTGTAAAACCTGGTTATCTACCGAGAAGCGAAGGAAAAGCAAAAAGAATTGTTGAAGAATAATTAAGCTATATCAAGAGATTGCCCATTCTGCATTATATGAATATCTTTTCCAAGCTCATACCCCATTTCCCATCCAAGCAATGAAAGAGAGGCAGTTTTAGCTAGGTCGCCATGTGCAGGCAAAATATTTTGAGGAGAAAGAATTTTTATCAAATCTCTTAAATCTTCTCTTGATGCATGACCTGAGACATGAATATCTTTAAACAAGCGAGCTTTTTTTCTGTGCAATTTGTGCTCAAGTATTTTCCTGTTTGCTTGAATAGTTGGCGTTGGTATAACCTCACATGAGAATACAATAAAATCTTTTGGGAAAATTTTTAGATTTAGCTCGTCATTAACAATTCTCGTCAACACTGCATTTTTTTCTCCAAGTCCACCAGTAACTATAAAAATATAGTCTTCTCTTTTTTCATTCATTTCTTTGAGTTTCTTGTTCGCCTTTGTTGTATTGCCAATTATTTCTGCCTTTTCAGAAAAATTTACTATTCCAATTTTTTCTGCTGAAGATATATATTCACTCAGAGACCTTCCCAAAAAAACAGTTTTTCTGCCAATCGTTTCTGAAATCTGTAACATGCTTCTCAACCTTGCAATATGAGATGAAAAAGTTGTCAAAAATAAACCATGCCTATCAGTTTCCATCCCAACCATTATATCTTTAAGCATCTCTCTCGCAATGTGTTCTGAAAACGTTTTTCTCTCCTCGTCAGCATTTGTGGAATCTGCAATTAGAAGAATAACATCATCTATTTTTCTCAATTTTTTAATATTTGTTTTTCTGCCAAGCGTTGGATGGTTGTCATTTTTATAATCTAAAGCATAAACTATACTCCCATATTTTGTTTTTAGATTTATAATAGTTGATTGAGGGACAGAATGAGTTACGTTTATGAATTCTGCCTCAATATTATTTGAAATTTTAAATGAAGAATTAACATTCACTGTTATCAACTTAACACTATTCCCACTATTTCTTTTTATTACTTCAGCAGTAAAAGGAGTGGTTATCACAGGACATTTATATTTTGATGCCATCCATCTTATAGCCCCCATATGGTCAAGATGAGCATGAGTTATCAATATCCCTTTTATTTTACTCCTAATGTTTTTAATTGGTTCATCATTTGGAATTGCGTCTTCCGCCTGCAAAATTTCTCTATTCATCTCTCCATTTTTTTCCTGAATTGCAATAAATCTATCCATATAAAGACCCATATCCAAAATTATTGCTTCTCTGTCTATTTCAATGCATGTCATGTTCCTTCCAACTTCATTGTAACCTCCTAAGGCATGAACCTTAAGCATATATAGGAAAAGATAGGAGTTTTTTAAATGTTTCAGATAAAGAAAGAAGTTAAATAAAATAAGTTTTTTAATAATATGAAAGGAAAAATCTGGACTCCTTATAAAATATGGGATGAAACAGAGTGGTTCATTAATTTTGGAAAGTCAATTGATAAACTTAAAAAGAAAATTGAAAAATAATTAAACCTCAAGTATTTTCTGTTTGTTTTTGGGAATAAAATTGTTTTTGTTTCTGTTTCTCCATATATAAATGGCTATGATGATGAGTGAAATGGAAACAATCCATAAAATAATGCTAAATTGCAAAAAATCTGAATTGCGAGATATAATTTCGTTACTAACTTTTGATGTATTTCCATATACATTTGTTTTCACTGTTTCATCAGCAGTATAAATAATTTTTTCATTAAAATATTTCCATAAACTTGCTATTGCTCCTGCCATAGATATGAGTGAGGTAGATAAAAGAAGAGTGATTTTTGTTCTCTCTGGGTGTAAAATATGTTTTCCTTTGAGAGTTAATGAATAATAAACCCATTTTCTCTCCCCTTCGTTCTTTTTTACAAGACCTGCATCTATCAGTTTTGTTAAATGTTTCAGTATGGCAGGTTTGCTTATTTTTAATTCTCTGGACAATTCTGTTATTGTCATTCTTCTTTCATCCAGCTTTTTTAAAAGTTTTATTCTATTCTCTGAAGCGAGAGCCATAAAGCTGTTTTTATCAAGAACTATTTTTTCATTCATTTATCAATTAAATTGGAGAATTATATATAAAGGGTGCAGTTTTTGTTAACAATTTGGATAATAAAATTTTTCATATCTCAATTTTCTCTCCAAAATAATTTTTATATCTTTCAGATAATTTTTCCATGGAAGGAAAATTTTGAGCTCCAATTTTCTCCACAACAAAAGATGAAACTGCTGTCCCTATCTTACAACATTTTTCAATTTCAAATCCTTTCATAAAACCCACCCAAAAGCCAGCTTTATACGCGTCTCCTGCTCCTGTGGTGTCTACAGTCCTGCAAGTAATGGCTGGAATTTTTATTCCTGATTTATAAATTAAACTCCCTTTATTGCCAAGAGTAACTATAACTTCCTTTCCTCTTAGTTCTGTCATCTTATTAATCTGCATAAGTTCTGTTTCGTTGCAGAATACAATATCTGCCTTTTCTATTATATAAGAAATATCTTTCTTTTCAAATTTTTTTAAATCCTGTCCTGGTTCAAATGCAAAAAAATCTGCCTTTTCAGCCATTCTGAGTGCAAGTTTTGGATGACATGGGGCTATATGTAAATATTCACTCTTTATTCCCTTCATATTTTTCATTTCCACAGAGGCACCCCAGTAAAAATACATAATCTGCTCATTTTCAGCATTAAAAACATAAGCTCTTGCAGTTTTTTCATTGCTTCTTTTCAGAATTAACTCAACATTATTTTTATTCAAAAAATTTTCATATCTTTTAAAATCTTTTCCTCCAACAGTATATAGTCTGCTTTTCCCTCTCATTTTTGCTATTCCAATAGAAATATTTGCGCCCCCTCCACCATAACATCTTTTCCATTCTTTTATGTATGAAGATTGATTTTTTGGGGAGAGAGAATCAACTATAAATATGTAATCAAATGCAGAGTGTCCAACAACTGTTATTTTTTTCATTTAGAATTTTATTGCGAATACACTAATCTCATCCTCATCCTCGCCAGCCCCTCTACCTATAACTTTTAATGTATGTCTTCCTATTGCACGTTCATCCCATGTCCATGAAAATGGTGCTTGAGTATCGGTATTTTTTAAGTTTCCATCAACATAAAATTCAACTGTATCAACATTATATGCAGTAACTTCAATATTCAGATTACCTATAACTATTGTATTTCCAAATAAAGTTGACATAACTGGCTTATCATTTATGTAAAGATATCCTGAAACTGGCTTTTCAATATAAACAACCGCTTCCTCGGAATTATATCCTCCAATTTTTAAAGTGGGATCTCCAAAAACTGTCCACTCTTCAACTGTTTTAATATCTGCTGAGCTTTTAGAATGGAATGTATTGAGATATCCGTTTAGAGAGGATGTCCATATATCTCCAAGAATGTCTTCCTGCCTGTAAAATGTAAAGAAGCGATATTCCATCCACCCAAGAACACCTGATGATGGATACCCTGGTATACCATATCCTATTCCAGATGCTGCAAGAGAGGCAACTGCTCCTCCTCCAGATTTTTCAACGAAATAGCCTGCGAAGCAATCGCCTTCATCAAATTTTCCACACGAACATGCATCTATTATTACAACAGGAAGTTTATTGCCATTTGAAAGAGATGGAATGTCATACATTGTGTATCCAATCCACTCATCGCTATTTAAAGGTGGATGAGTTGCCCATGAAACTCTGTTTCCATGTCCGCTAAAATCAATGAATCCAATTCCTTCATTAATAGCATTTTTTATATTTCCCTTGCTTAAATTTCCCAGAGAAGCCCATAATTTTATTCCATTGAAATCTGACATTGTATTCAAAATAAGCTGATTCATGTATTCTCCTTCATAAACTCCAGATGAATCTCCATCATCAGGAGTGAATGTATCGCCTCCACATGTGAGTATGTTGTTGAACCATTCGCTTCCAAAAACGCTTTTCTCATAATTAATTATTTTCTGTATAACCGTATTTAACTCTGTATCTGTACTGCATGTTATCCTCCCTATGGCAACATCTGGGTATAAATCCACTGTGTCTGTATTTCCATCATATTTGTATTCCCCAAATCTATCGTTATTGTTGGAATCCCAGCTCGAGAAACTACCATCTGAAAAATAAATGTCTGCATAATACAAATCACTTGGAAAATGCTTTTCATATGAGCCAGAAGGCACATATGACTGTCTATCTGGAATATTGTCTGCATTTCCCACAAGCAATACATATTTTATTCCATATTCTTCTATTGAACCTTTTATTGCATATTTTATTTTCTCTGCAGAATCTCTTCCATTATATCTAGAGTAAATTTCTTCAGTGGTGAGAATTAAGGTTCTTATGCCGTGACTGTCTTTATGTTCTTTTAAAGTCTGAAGAGCATTCTCCCATTTCTGAGGAGTTATTATGAGAAAATCATATTCACTTTTGAGAAATAATTGTTTTGAAGGTGGTTGATGTTCTATGCTTATGTCAAAATCATTTGCATAGATTATTTCATTTCTAACTGGATTGTATAAAACAGGATATAAATGAATGGAGAGAAAGACAACACGTTTTCCATTTTCAATTCCCATGCCAATATTATAATCAAACCAATCTGAAGGATAAAATTCATCTTTTTCATATATTTTTCCTTCCTCAATTTTGTATTCATTTATATGCATGTTTAATGGTAGAGGTGGCATTGCAGGAATAATTTTTTTGTTTATATTCATTGAATCAACATTTTTTGCTTTTACTTCAACATAATTAATTTTTGTTCCCGCTGGAAATTTATAAACTTTTGTGTAATATGGAAGCATTGGATATCCAGCATTATGAATATAATTTGCATCAGGTATATCTATTGAATAATATTCTCCTTTGTCAACAATATTTATGCTTCTACCCTCAGATTTTTCATTAAAACTTAATCCACTCAAAACTAAAAAAACCGTTACAACGATAGCAAATTTGTACTTCATGCTCCTGTAATTTATGGTTGTATTTAAATTTTTGCTACAAGTTTGTCGAATCTTTCAGCTACTTTTCCTATCTCTGAAAATCTATTATGGGAAAGCGTTATAGCTATTGCCTTCCCAAGTAGAAAGATTGCTTTTTTATGGGCATTTTTGGATTTGTGAACATGGTGTGGAAAAACTCCGAGTTGCTCGTATTCTTTAAATGCTCCGTTTAAATTCCCTTTCAGCTGCTTTTCTATCTCGTTCTTAATCTGAACGAATAGAATGTGCAGCTGTATCAACTCTTCTTTCTGCATCCCCAACCCCTCAGGTATAAAATACATACTTATTTTTAAACTTTTCGCCTGTCGCAGCGTTGTCCGAAAAATAAATTTAGATATTTTTATTCTACATAATGGATGGGATGCAATAAGGATAAGAAAGTAGACAGAAAATTCAAAACCAATTGGAAGATATACAATCTTGCTATGAAAAATGAGGATGAATGGTTCATTCAAAACGCAAAGAAAATCATTGACAGGATGCCTGAACCATGGGAAATTTCCAAAAGAGGTAGACCTCCACATCCTCCAAAGTCATTGGTTCTGGCATTAT
>DRIF01000092.1 GCA_011052825.1 Thermoplasmatales archaeon | reverse complement strand
GTTCGTGTCCAATTGGAACAGGGGGTTGATACGGAAATATTGGTTTCTCCTTTAAATCAATGCCTCTTGTATTTACCTCAATGCTATCACCATATATTTCAATATTTTTTATCTCTTTTCCATATGGTAAAAGAATTTTTGTTCCATGAACTGGAAGTGCTGGCTTGCCTATCTCTCCTATATTTATACAGTCATACATGCTTATCTCTGAAAAAGAATTGTTAAACAAACTCTTTTCTTTTAAAACTGGCTCTATAAATGTAATTTCGTAAGATAGGGAAGTGGTTTGCTCAGAAGATGCTTCTGATGAAATCAATGGTGTCATTGGAGTTGCCAAAAAAATAGCCACCAACACACTATATATTATCTTGACTCTTTTCATTTAAGTCACCGTGATTTTATATTCAACTTATATTTAATTTTTTTCTAAAAAATTTTATAAACCAAAAATTTAAGAGGAAGGGAGAATTTATCCATGCCATATGCTTTCCTGATTTACTGCTACAAGAAAACCCTCTCCTTGCTGTACATTGAAATTATTTGGAGAACCTGGAACGTATAAATCAAAGTCATCAATACTTGCATTCCATTTTAGAACAATTGTGCATCCTGGTATGCTATTTAATAGCGAAGATGCAGTAGTAGGTGTTGACTTAAACCATCCGAGCATGTTCCATCCTATGGAAAGAGGAACTGAAACGCTCTCTATAATGTTCCCCTCTATAAAGAATGTTGTGTCGTTATCTACAGCAACTAAATAGCCATGCCCGTCTTCAATAGCAAAATCATTGGGTACACCAGGAGCATATAAATCAAAGTCACCAACACTTGCATTCCATGACAAAATGATATTGCAACCCGGAATCTCTGCGAGCAATGATGAAGCGGTGTAGTCATTTTCTACAGGTAATGTAATTAAATTCCATCCTTCTAAAAGATAAAAAGTATACTGAAGACCAAGAATTTCAAATGTAGACGGTAAAGAAATATTATGGTTTCCATTCAAATCCTCTCCATATATATAAAATGTGTAAGTTCCCCCCATTGTGTAAGTTGTATTGTAATAGTATATATCTGTTCCAACAATATTTGTCATGCTCTCATTCATAAAACTCCCATCTGGTAAACTTATGTTTACTTTGACCACATTCAAACCAACATTATCTGTAACCTCTGCAGTAATATTAACATACCCTCCAAAATCCTGGACAGATGGTATTGCCTCAATAGAAGTTATTTGTGGCGGAAGTATATCATTTATATAGAAGTAACTAGGGCAACATGAATTATTTACATTTCCATTAACATCTCTAGCCCATATATTGAATATATAGTTCCCAGGTAAAGAATAAGTTGTATTGTAATAGTAAATATCTGTTCCAGCAATATTTGTCATGGTTGCATTTACTATTGTGCCATCTGGGTACCAAACCCTTGCCTTCGCAACATCAATCCCACTATTATCTGTAACCTGCGCAGTAATGTTAACATATCCATACATATCCTGGACAGATGGATTAGCTTGAACATTTGATATCTGAGGAGGAGTATTATCTGCTGTTGGGTATGCTGCAACTGTTTCATCAACATAATATGCATAGAATGGATAGGTATTATCTGGCGGATCAGAATATTTCAGGTGTGCTGTAGCATTATAAACTGCAAGTATCACCTGTATATTGTTCATGACTATATCTGGGTAGCCAGCAGATGCGCCATCCCATATAGTGCTGGCACTGAACGTTGAACCAGCTGGTATGGTAATGTCCTGATCAAAAGCAAATCCTAAGAAACCATGATGATAAGGATCTCCATAATAATCATTCCATCTGGAGGTAATCTCCACTACAAATGCTCTTATATGACCATCATACTGAGTCGCCTCATTATTTTGTATATCTATGTCCACATTTATCTGAGCATTTCCAAGCCATAAAACATTCATGCTTGCATCTATATCAGGAACTGTTCTTGCACCCGAAGAATTTAACCTGCTTGTATATGGAGCCCAATTTTGATATCCTCCGACGAGTATTTCATAACCGCCATCAAAAAAACTTGTTGGATAATAATGCTGATTGTAGTCAACGCTCATTCTCTGATATGCAGCACTATTTTTATCAGTAACCATTTCTGCATATTCAAAATCATAATTTCCACTACTGTATATAGCGTGCATAACTAAGTTTGTGTAATGGCAGTAAGGACACCAAGTTGCTGTTCCCACCTCCACCATCACTGTATGTGTATAATCTAAAGGTTGTTCTTCTTCATCTGCACTCGCCCAATTAAAAGCTGGTATGACTGATATAAACAGCGCCATTATAAGTAAAGCCAAATATTTCTTCATTTTTATCACCAATTTGAATACATATTTGGTTAATTAATTTAACGATGGTTAAGTTTAATAATAGAAAAAATATTTTAGAATATGAATAAAAAAAGATATGCCGTATTTGTTTCTGTGGCATTAATGTGTATGATGAGTTTTGTAGACACTGGGAAAGGATTAGATGATACAAATCCACCTTCAATAAAAAACGTTGAGTGGTCCCCAAGTCATCCAAATGAAGAGAGCAGTATAAGAATATCTGCTACAGTAACAGACGAAAGTGGCGTTGAATGGGTAAAATTGTTTTATTGTTATGGAGGAAACTGCTATCCTCCTGTAGATATGCATGGTTCAAATGACAGATATTCTATTCAGATTGGGCCTTTTAATGAAGGAATATTGGAATTTCATATAAGTGCACAAGATACAGTTGGGAATGTTGGCTCAACTAAGGAATACTCAATATTTATAGATGGAACGCCTCCAAATATTAGATTAATTTATCCAAATGGAGGAGAATATTTATCTGGAATTGCAACAATAGAATGGGAAGTGAGTGACAACAAAGATTCTTCTCCCGAAATAGAAATCAGATACGGTAACGGAGAGAGATGGTATATGATTGATAAAGTTTCAAACAAAGATGAATACAACTGGAACACTTCATCTATTGAAGATGGAGATAACTATCTAATTAAGATAACAGCGACAGATGATGCAGAAAATTCGGATTATGACATTTCTGATTCTTCTTTTACTGTAGACAATACACCACCCCAAACAATTATTAATATAAGTGGAGAAAAAAATGGTGATTGGTTCATTAGTAATGTTAGTATAATATTGAATGCAAACGATAATACATCTGGTGTAAAATTAACTAGATACAGGATCAATGAAAATGAATGGCAAAATTATACTCATACTTTTGAGATAACAGATGATGGGACATATAATATAACCTACTATTCCATTGACAATGCTGGGAATGAGGAAGATGAAAATACTGCAAGCTTCAAAATCAACAAAAATGCCCCTTCAATAACTATAAACAAACCAAAAGAAGGATATTTATATTTATTTGGAAGAGAGATATCAAAAACTTTGTTTGGAAGAACAATAATAATAGGGGAAATAAACATTGAACTAACTGTTATTGATGAAACTTCTGGAGTGGAAAGAGTGGAATTTTATATAAATAATGCATTGAAATACACAGATAATGAACCACCCTATGAATGGAAGTTTGATGAAAGGGGATTTGGAAATTATGAGATCAGGATATTTGCATACAATAACGCTGGAAACTATGCATCAAAAGAAATAAAATTTTTTGCATTAAATCTTTAGTCCATTTCATCCATGCCATATACTTTGCTCATCAACAGCCACCAGAAAACCCTCTCCTTGTTTAATAATAAAGTTATTTGGCACACCTGGAGCATATAAGTCGAAGTCTTCTTTACTATTATTCCATTTTAAAACAATGTTGCATTCTGGTATGCTGTTTAACAATGAAGATGCATTTGTTGGCGTTGAATTAAACCATCCAAGCATGTTCCATCCAATGTATAATGGAACAGCAACGCTTTCTATTGGCATTCCTGTTATATTTAGAAATGTGTCATTTTCTACTCCAATTAAATATCCAGTTCCATTTTCTATGACAAAATCATTTGGTACGCCTGGAGCATATAAATCAAAATCAGCAATGCTTGCGTTCCATGACAAAATGATATTGCATCCAGGAATATCTGCATATAATGATGATGCAGTGTAGTTGTTTTCTACAGGTAGTGTAATTAAATTCCATCCTTTGGAGAGGGAGAAGGAATGTTTTATTTCATCCAAAATTAATGTTTTCACTTTATATCCACTATATATATTGTATGAAATTGAAACAATTATCCCATCAGAACCAATTTCATTTATTGAAGGAGTATAATCAATAAAAAATGGGGCTTCAATGTTCAGATAATAAAAACCACTTTCATCTGTAGATGTTATCCAACTTTTATTTGCTATAGGTAATTCAACTAAAACGCTATTGTTTGAAACTGGTTCTCCATTTGATGAAAAAACCGCGTTGCCTGACAAATTAATGTTTTCTCCTACTGATACATTTTGGGGATTTAATTCAAGAGAAATATTTATTTGCTGTGAGTTTAGGGAATAAGAAGTCATATTCATATGAATATTATATGTTGTATTTCCATTTTGACGAATATTTGATTTAATAACATTTTTTGCTGCCGAGGAATACCAAGATTCATATGTTTCATTATCATCTGCTATATGGAAAGCATAAAATACGCCTGCTGGTACTGAAATATTATTTATTCCATTGCAGGTTAACTCTCCTTCCATATATTCTGAACTGTTTATGGTTTCATTCAGCAGACCATCTATTTTAAAGTATCCATTAATTTTTGAGTTATAATAATAATTCCAAGATTCATTTTGGAGTAAGGGGAAGTCAAAATGTTCTGCTGGTGGAAAGAAAGTTGAAGTGATGTTTAATTCATAATCATAGTCAAACAGCAAATAATGTATTGTACCATAGGAAACTATATTTGTATATACATCCGATAAATCTGCTCTCCTCACAAACATTTCGCCATAAATATTTCCTTCTATATCCCCGGATATGAAACTGTAGGATATGGTGCCATTCACATTACCGGTAAGATTTAGCCAATAAACATCATATGTGGCATTGTTCAATTCAATGGTGGTAACACCATAAACCGTAATGATAAGATTATTTATTGTTCCATCAAAAGAGCCATTTTCAGATGATGAATATATATCCATATCATATGTCCAAGCATCGCCTATGCACCAAGTAGCAATATCTGTAAAACTCCTACTTTTTCCATTTTCATTAAGAGCATTTAGTGGAATTGCTACAAATAATATAAATAGTAGTATAGTCAACTTTTTCATGGTTTAAATAGAAAGAAATATACTTAAACTTTACTTCAAAAAACTTATTAAAAATTATAAAAAAAAGGGAAAAAGGGACTATTGTTCTGTAGTTTTCTTTGGTATCAAGTTTATGACAAAGATATCTACTTCTTTTCTTTCTGTATAGCCAAGATTATCTTCTGCTTCAATTGTTATTGTATATCTTCCAAATGCTATTTCATTCCATGTCCAGTCAACGCTATTCTCAACTGTCTGATATTCAAGTTCATCATTTATGTAAATTCTGACTGCATTTATACCGCATTCATCACTTGCAGATGCTTTTACATTCACTTTTCCAATTATTATTGCATCAACATGCATGAAGCGTGGCAATGGCATTATTTCTCTTCCAGCAATGTATAGATAGCTTGCTTTTGGCATATCTATGTTTATCTCTGGAGCTGTTGAATCAACTCCTATTTCCATGGCATGTTTTGCTTCAGCATTTGCAACATTATCTACTGCATAATATTCTATTACATGCTCTCCAGTGCTTATTGTAAATGGAATTGCATATTCAATCCATTCTCCATCGTCTATGCGATAGTATATTGCATCTACGCCTGTTTCAGTATCAATTGAGCTAAATGATATGGTTGTTCCTTCTTTTATCCATGTTATTCCATTCTCAACAGATTCTCCATTTATGTTTAGATTTGTTAATGGCACATCATTGTCGACATATACTGTATATGACTTCTCTTCTTCTTCATTGCCTATATTATCTATGCTGTAATAGTAGATTGTATGCATTCCAGGTTCACTTATCTTAATTGGATTTAGATAGTTGTGCCATATTCCATCATCTATCTTATACTTAACAACGCTTACTCCTGAATCTTCATCATTTGCCGTTAATACAATCTGAGTTAATGACGAAATCCATACATTTGTTGTTTCATATACTGGACCATCTAATGAAAGAGTTGTTTCTGGTGCTACAGTATCTACTTTCAATTCTTCAATGTTATGTGGTGATTCTGCATTGCCCAAATCATCTTCTGCCCAGAATTCCACAGTATATATTCCACGTGGTGCATGTCCTTCCTCATCTCTTAACTGGAATGAAACCGGTATGCTGTGGAATCCGGTATGCCATGTTCCATTACAGTTGTAATAGTCAAGGAACCAGTAGAACATGCTTCCATCTGGTCCTGTAATGCGGAAGTGAATTGTATAATCTCCTACCTCACATTCTCCCTGGTCATCAACAAATATGCTAAATTCTGACCATGGATCTATGAAGTCATCAAATATCATTTCTCCACTGAGCCAGCTAACTGGTGGGCTATTGTCAACATAGAATGTTACATTGTCAAATCCTGTATTTCCAAGCAAATCAGTTGCATTTATCTCCAAATAATGCACACATTCTCCATCCAGAGTTATTGGTACTCCATCATACAATGTCCATGATGTCCATGTTCCCATGTACCATATGCGGTAATAAATTGTATCTACACCCACACCTCCATTGCATCCTGTATCTGATGCACCTAAATCAATTGGAGTATCACTTGTTATATAATATCCATCAGATGCATTCACATGAGGATCTCCTACTGCAGGAGCTATTTCAGGTGCACTATTGTCAACATAAACAACTATGCTGTTAACCTCTTCAACATTCCCAAGCCAGTCAATGCTGTAATATTCTATTGTATGCTCACATTCCTCTGGCATATAGAATGGTTCAGTGTATTCATGCCATATGGTGGTATATTCATCTGTTATTATGCGATAATATGTAGCCATTACACCAACTGCACATTCTGGTTCATCCACAGCAGTTAATGTTATTGGTGTATCTGAAGTTATCCAGTGGTTTCCATCATAGTAATATGGTGTTCCAAAGTCTATTGTTGTTACAGGTGGTGAATCATCAACATTTACAGTAACAATGTGATGAGGTTCTTCATTTCCAAGATAATCAATGCTATAATATTCTATCGTATGTGTGCATTCTTCATCTATTGTAAATGGTTCAGTATATTCAATCCATGTTCCACCATTTATGCGGTAGTATGTTGCCATTACACCAACTGCACATTCTGGATAGTCAACTGCTGTTAGTGTTATAGGTGTTGAAGTTGTAATCCATTCATTTATGCCATCAGTATAGTATGGTGTACCATAAGTCAATGTTGTTGCTGGTGGGCTATCATCAACATTTACAGTTATTATATGATGAACCTCTTCATTTCCAAGATAATCAATGCTGTAATATTCTATTGTGTGTGTGCATTCTTCATCTATTGTGAATGGTTCAGTATATTCAATCCATGTTCCACCATTTATGCGGTAGTATGTATGATTTACACCAACTGCACATTCTGGATAATCTTCTGCTGTCAGTGTTATTGTTGTACTTGAAGTAATCCATATATCCATTCCATTTGTGTAATAAGGTGTACCAAAGGAGATTGTTGTTGCAGGTGGTGATGAATCAACATAATGCACCTGTATCGTATGCTCACTTTCATGTCCAAGGTTGTCAACACTCCAGAATTCTAAGGTGTGTTCACATTCCTCAGTGAAGTAGAATAATACACTGTCACCATATACAATAAATTCTTCACTATGCATATCTGGATATGTAATGACATAATGTATCTCTCCTATTCCAGATGGACATATTCCAACATCTGTTCCATTTATCCATATTGGTGTATCCATAGTAACCCATGAACCAGATACTTCACTTATTTCAACAGTTGTTGTATCTGTATCCCATGTTCCCCAAGCATCTGTTACATTAAGTGTAACTGTATATGTTCCAGGTGTTGTATAAATATGAGATGGATTCTGCACAAAGTAGTCGTATATTCCATCACCATCAATATCCCATGCATAGCTGTATGGAGGTACTCCACCTGTAGCTGAACCCTGGAACTCTATTGTCTGGTTAACATATCCGCTGTATGGGCCATGAGCATTAGCTATGAGTGGCAATATTGGAGTTCCAGTTACTTCTATGTCATCTATATACATATTGTTTCCATAATCACTAACTCCCAAGAATGCAATGTATGGGTCTGTATTGTCATAGGCAGATAAATCAACAGTATGCTCTACCCATCCAGGATTGGATGCATTGTATCTCAGGAATTCTGTTATATTTGTCCAGTTACTTCCATCCATTGAAACCTGTATCACAACTTTATCATCTCTATAACTATAAAGAGAATCATGATACATCCAGAATGCGAGCGTGCAGTTCATATAATCAGTGAAATCAACTTTGTAGGTATACAATCTCGCAGATGAACCATAGGTGCAACTGTATGAATTGAATTTTGTCATATAACTTCCACTATGAGGTGAACAACTTGGAGATGTGCCAGTGCTTACAGCACTCCACTCAGGCGCTGTATATCCAGGTTGATTCACGACTTCCATTGTCCATCCTGCTGGTAATGGTATTTCAAAATCATCGCTGAATATTTCTGTAGTTGGTGTTCCGTTTATATAAATATTGTCTATGCCCCAGTATTCAGGTGGAGAATGGTAGCCATTATAGAAATGCCATCTTACCATTACATTGTTGTGTCCAGCTGCCCACTCACTAATATCCAAAACTTCCCACTGAGCTGTTGGAGAAGAGCTATATACATCTGCAACAAAATTCCAAGTAACACCGCCATCATTTGAAACATATACCTCACAGTAATTTATTCCTCTCGTTTCTGACCAGAATGTTAGAGTTACTATATCATAAGCAGAGCAATCAAATGAGGTTGTTGTCATGTTGTCCTCTTCACCATTTTCTGTACTTGTAACGTTCATCATCTGACGAGTTGAATTCCACGTCCATGTATTTCCATTTCCATTTACATCTTCTATAGTCCATCCAGATGGTAACCCAGTTGAGAAATCTTCATAAACAATGTTATTTGATGTTCCAATAGACCCAACCCATACATCATCAATTGTCCAATCATCATATTCAGATGTTCCATCTGTACTGTAAAATCTGAAGGCTATTTTCACGTCTGGCTCATTATTTGTCCAAGTTGAGATATCATAATCTTTAGTGCCATATTCACTTGTTTCGAATTTAGTTACCAAATTCCATGTTGTTCCATTATCATTGCTTACATAAATTTCTCCAAATGAATCACCACTATATGTGGAGTTATAGAAATCATGATAGAACTTCAGATGAATATTTGTTTCACCAGAACAATCAATAGTAGGTGATATAAGCCATTCATCCTGCTCACCGGATGATTCCTCAATCCATGCTTCTCCACCTGAAATTTGCCAATTATCTCCAGGTGCATAACTCACTATTGTCCAGAATGGCCATCCAACTACTTCAAATCCTTCTGACAATAAGGTATCTCTGCCTACCTCTCTTTCTTTCAAACTTGGCACATATTCTGGTTCGCCTATCTCTTTCTCTACTATTGGGTCAGTATTGTCAACATAGAATGTTTCATTATCATAGGCTGTATTTCCTAAATCATCTATGGCGGTTATATTAATCCAGTGTTCACATTCTTCTGGGAGATAAATTGGTCCAATGCTTGCAGTTCCGCTTGGAACAGTAACTTCATAATATGTCCAGTTGCCTGTTAAGAACGAATATATAGATACATTGAGATATACAGAACCAACTGGATGTATACCCATATCAGTTGCATTAATCCATATTGGTGTTGACGATGTTACATAATAAACTTCACCTGGCACAACTTCATATTTTGGTTCTCCAATTGTCTTTATTATCAAAACTTCGCTATTGTCAACATAGAATGTCTCATTATCTTCCACCCAGTTGCCAAGGTCATCTTCTATATAATATGTAATATAGTGTGTGCATTCTCCTTCCAGATAAATTGGTCCATAGTTGATTGTTCCATTAGTTATATTCACCCATTCATATGTCCATGTACCATTAAACCATATGCCCACAAGCATATGCACAGAACCAACAGTGCATAAACCAGCATCTGTTACATTTATCCATATTGGTGTCCATGAAGTTACATAATATTCTCCTGGAGATATTTCAACTTTTGGTTCACCTACTGTCTTAATTACATCTGGTGGTGTATTGTCAACATGGAATATCTCAACATCTTCCATTATTGCATTGCCCAAGTCATCTTCTGCCCAATATGAAACCATATGAGTGCATTCTTCTGGCAGATATATTAGCGCACTTGCTGTTCCATTTGTAACATTATACCAATAGTATGTCCATGCACCATCATACCATATTCCTATTCTCAGATGTACTGAACCAACTGGACATATGCCCATATCAGTTGCATTAATCCATATTGGTGTGTATGACGTTACATAATATTCATCTGGACCAACTTCGTATATTGGCTCACCTATTTCTTTTGTTACAGTTGGTGGTGTATTGTCAACATAGAATGTCTGATTGTGAATTTCTTCAGTATTGCCCAAGTCATCAACTGCATAATATTCAATATAATGTTTACATTCATCTGGTACATAAATTACTACATTCGTATTCAATCCACCACTCTGCCAGTCACTCCATTCGCCATTATACCATATTCTGTAGAATATCTCATAACTTCCAACAGCACACAACCCACCATCTGTTGCATTGAGATAGATTGGTGTTGATGAGGTAATGAATTGAGGAATGCTTGGAACATCTGCGGTTCCAGTCCAGTCATAATCAATATCGCTATGTCCACACTGCATGTATACAACAGTAGAGTCAAAGCAATCTGTTATTTCATAGATGTTTTCATGTGGAAATGAGCCATATGTATAATCAACAAAGATAACATCTCCATCACTAACTGGAATTGGATAGCTTTCTGGTCCTGCACCAGTCGATAATGTTAAGTCAGTGTAAATTGGGATACCATTTACATAAACATCTACATATCCATTATTCCATCCATCTCCATATATATCGTATAATATTATATGATATTCACAGCTGGTTAATCCTCCATACTTTGGATTTCCATATTCTTTAACTGTTGTTGGCGGTGTGTCATCAACATAATGGGTTTGTATGTGTGGTGTTTCCATATTGCCTAAATCATCTTCTGCCCACCATATTAAAGTATGGTTGCATTCTTCAGTGAAGTATATTATTACAGTTTCATACCAATCACCAACTCCACTATCAATGAGAGAACCATTGAGCCATATCTCCCAGTGGATACGCCATGAACCAACTGCACATTCTCCCATATCTGTTGCATTCAGATAAATTGGAGTTGAGGTTGTTACCCATCTTCCCTCATCTGGACCGCTTTCTGGATACTTTGGATCTCCGATGGTCTTATATGATACGGGTGGTGTATCATCAACATAAAATGTTTCATTATCTGTAACTATATGACCTAAACAATCATATGCCTTTATTTCTAAATAATGAGTGCATTCCTCTGTGAAATACAAATCATATGGAACTGTTACTTCTGTCCAGTCACTCCATGTTCCCATATACCATATTCTGTATTCAACAGTTAAATTATCACAACATCCCAAATCATATGCATCTATTGTTATCGGAGTTGATGTTGTAACATAATATTCATTTGTTGCAACCTGCACATTTGGATCTCCAACTGTTTTAACTATAACTGGATAAGTATCATCAACATGGAATGTTTCATTGTGGTAACCATCGGCAGGCCATCTGTTGCCTAAATCATCTTCTACCCAATAACCAAGAGTGTGATTACATTCTTCATCAATGTAAATTGTAACATTCATATTATTTGCTGTCCCCTGCATATATATTCCAGTATCATTCCATACAACCCAATGAATTGTGTATGAACCAACTATGCACCATGGCTCAGTTCCATTGTCAGTTGCATTAATCCATATTGGAGTTGTTGTTGTAATACAATACTCAACTCCTGGTATTATCTCACAACGTGGTGAACCAACTTCTTTGGTTGAATCTGGAGGAACTGTGTCAACATAATGGTCTTGTGCATGATATCCACCAGAATTACCGAGATAATCCCAAGAATTCCACTCAATGAGATGATGACAATCTTCAGCGAAATAAACTACTACTGATATTCTACCTACAGTTGGATCAAGATCATTTGCGTCATTATCATAAACCATACCACTTGGGAATGGAGAATATGCAGTATCCCATGTATTGTCATTATCCCAGTCTACCCACAAATACACTCTTATCCTTTCAATTCCTGCTCCTCCATTACATCCTGTATCTGTGGCATTAATCCATAATGGAGTGTTCTGGGTAATCCAATATCCACCACTATACTGTGGTTGTCCTATTTCTTTTTCGACAATTGGCCCGCTCTCATCAACATAATGTGTTTGCACAATATGATTGCTCTCATGTCCAAGGTTGTCCACTGCCCATATTTCTATTATATGTTCGCATTCATCACTCCATAAGAAATCACCAAATGTGAATGTTACGTTGCTTGTAGAGGTATAATTATGCCATGTTCCATTGTAATATATGTTGTAGTGAATTTCTGCTATTCCTGAAGAGCATATGCCTGCATCACTTGCATTAATCCAGAATGGAGTCGATGATGTAACGTAGTCACCATAACTTGGTGAGCCAACATCCTTATTTATAGTTGGATTGATATTGTCAACATATACGGTATGATTATATTCATCCCATTCTCCGAGTCCATTTGTAATGTTGTAATCAATAATATGACTGCAGTTATCCAATACGCCCAAATCTGCAAATGTGAATGTTACATTTTCATTCCATGACCCATTATACCATGAAGTATATCCTCTAATTCTGTAGTAAATCATGAAGCTTCCATGAGGTGGTATACCTGATGCATTTATGTAAACTGGTGTATCTTTTGTTATATAATCTCCATAACTTGGTGAGCCAAGCTCTAAGGATGCGGAAGGTAGTCCGCCTCCAACATAGAATGTTACATTATATACGCCAGATGTTGGATTTCTGTTACCCAACTCATCTTCAACCCAGTATTCTAAGTAATGAGTGCATTCTTCAGTGAAATCAATTGATACATTTGTATCACTTTCCATCCACGATGTCCATGTCCCATTATACCATGTTCTATAATGAATTGTAAATAATCCAACTGTGCAATCTGGTGTCACTCCCATATCTGTTGCATTCAACCATATTGATGTATTAAGTGTTACCCAGTAATCTCCTCCAGCAGATACGCTTGGAGAGCCGACATTCAATGTTATGTCTGGAGGCGTATCATCAACGTATAATGTTCTGTTATGATGTGGAAGTTCTTCATTTCCTGCCAAATCTGTCGCCCAGTATTCAATATAATGTGTGCATTCCTCTGTCAATGTTATGTTAATTACCTCCCAAACACTTCCTATCTGTTCTGGTGACCAGTTTCCATTCCACCATATTCTATAATGAACCATCCAGTTTCCATCTGGACATCCGTCATCATCACCATACATAACAAGCCATGTATCAGTTGTTATATGGGTTGCCCCCTGATTGTGTGGATACTTTGGATCTCCAATAATCAAAGTTGAGGTTGGTGCAATACTGTCAACAAAGAATGTTTCATTGTGCCATCCTGAAAGAGGATATCTATTGCCAAGACTATCATTCACATAATACTCGAGATAATGTATGCAATCTTCTGTGAAGCTGAATGAAACATTTGTTGTTTTATTCTCCCATACAATATAACTTCCATTCCACCATATTCTGTAATGCAAAGTCCATCCTCCAACTGCACAGTCAGGTAAATCTGTTACATTTAGGTAGATAACAGCAGATTGTGGAAGATAATAGTTGCTTCCATCAGAATACCCTCCTCCAACTATTGTTTTATTTACTTGTGGGGGAGTGTCATCAACATAGAATGTTTCATTTTCATAAACAATGTGTCCCAAGCAATCATATGCTCTGATGTAGAGATTATGATAGCATTCTTCAGTGAAGTGGAATATGTAAGGCACCGTAACCATTGTCCAGTTAGCTCCATCTGTACTTATCTCAACAAATAAACTATCGCAACAGCCAGCATCACTCGCATTTATTGTTATTGGAGTATAAGTTGTTACCCAGTAATCTGGCATTCCTGTTCCAGCAACCTTTGGATCTCCTACAACCTTATCTATTACTGGAGCAGTATCATCAACATGGAATGTTTCATTATCTATAACCGTATTACCTAAACAATCATATGCCCTTATTTCTAAATAATGAGTGCATTCTTCTGTGAAGTACAGTTCATATGGAACTGTTATGGGCGTCCATGCACTCCATGTTCCCATGTACCATATTCTGTATTCAACGGTTAAACTGTCACAACATCCTAAATCATATGCATCTATTGTTATTGGTGTTGAAGTTGTTACACAATATTCATCTGGTGCAATTTCGCAATGTGGATCCCCAACTGTTTTAATTATGACAGGAGCAGTATCATCAACATGGAATGTTTCATTGTGATAACCATCTGCAGGCCATCTGTTGCCTAAACCATCTTCAACCCAGTAGCCAAGAGTATGATTACATTCTTCGTCAATATAAATTGTAACATTTGCATTGACTGAATCTCCACTGGCATATATGCCAGTATCATTCCATACAACCCAATGAATTGTATATGAACCAACTGTACAATTTCCTGATGTTCCATTGTCAGTAGCATTTATCCATATTGGAGTTGTTGTTGTAATGCAGTATTCATCTGGTGCAATTTCACAATGTGGATCTCCAACCTCTTTTGTTGAATTTGGTGGAAGATTATCAACCATTATATGTTGCCTATGATAAGGATCCTCTGTATTACCAAGTTTATCTACTGCCCTAAATAAGATACGGTGCAGGCAATTATTTGTATCTCCAAGTGAAGAGAAATTGAATGGCCCAGTATATGGAATCCATGCGGGACCTGCAACAGCAATATAATTGGAGCCGTCCCATCTGTATACCTTAAATTCTATGTGATCCACACCAACTGCACAGTCCCCAGAATCAGTTGCATTTATATAAATCATAGTATCTGATGTGCAATAATCATATACCCAGTAAGAGCCATGTGGTCCTGTATCCCACCATACTCCAGTTCCTACATAAAATGGTGAACCATATTCCTTGGTCGTTGTTGGCGGAGTATCATCAACATGGAATGTTTCATTATCTGTAACTATATGGCCTAAACAATCATATGCCTTTATTTCTAAATAATGAGTGCATTCCTCTGTGAAATACAAATCATATGGAACTGTTACTTCTGTCCAGTCACTCCATGTTCCCATATACCATATTCTGTATTCAACAGTTAAATTATCACAACATCCCAAATCATATGCATCTATTGTTATCGGAGTTGATGTTGTAACGTAGTATTCTCCTGTCACAACTTCTACATTTGGACTTCCAACTGTCTTAATGATTTCAGGAGTAGTATCATCAACATAGAATGTTTCATTATCTGTATAGCTATTACCCAAATTATCTTCAACGTATATCTCCAGATAATGCACACATTCCTCAGCAAAGGTAAATGTATATGGCAATGATGCGGTTATATTAAACCATGTTGTCCATATTCCGCTATACCATATTCTATAAGAAACATTTACTAATCCAACTCCAGCATCACTTGCATTTATTATTATATTAGTGGAAGTTGTTACACAATATTCATCTACTGCTATTTCACAATGTGGATCTCCAACTGTTTTATTTATTAAAGGAGGAGTATCATCAACGTGGAATGTTTCATTATCATAAACAATGTTGCCTACACAATCATATGCCCTTATTGCCAGTGTATGGTCTCCTTCTGTTGTAAAGTAATAGGTGAAAGGCAATGAAGTGGTTATGTCAACCCATACTCCACCATCAACGCTATATTCAACAATCATTCCTGGACAACATCCTGCATCAGTCGCATCTATTGTGATTGGTGTTGATGTTGTAACCCAATATTCATCTGGAGTAATTTCGACATGTGGATCTCCAACCGTCTTAGTTATTGAAGGAGTTGAGTCGTCTATATATAATGTAATATTATGTATAACACTTTCATTGTTACCCAATGCATCCAATGCATAATATTCAATATAATGTATGCATTCTTCTTTTATATAAAGTATAAGATTTGTATTTATTGTATGTTGCCATGTTGTCCATCCACTGCTACCATTCCATATACGGTAATAAATTGAATTGTTGTTAGAAGCACATGTACCAGGATCAGTTGCATTGATAAATATTGGTGTCTGAGTTGTTATACATGCCAATCTTAAATTAGTATCTGTATATGTTGCTCCATAAATTGTTCCATCATTTGCGTCAACGCTATCATAAGCAGTTGTTCCAGAGCCTTCATTGAAATCCCACCAGCTTACTAATCCAGATGTTACAATATCTCCTAAATAGTTATCCAAAACATCTGATGCAGATAAGATAACATTGTAAACTCTAACTTCATCCAATGCACCTATGTAATATCCGGCTCCAACTGCAGGTCCAGCTATTCTTAAGAAACCACCTCCCGTAACGAAATTGCCCACGTAACTACCTGTATTTCTCAATATTCCGTCAACATATATTTGCACGCTTTTAGTTACATCATCTAATGTTACTGCGACATGATGCCATTCTCCATCTCTATAATTCTGCATGGCAGTAACCGCTTGATTAGTTGCTGAATTGGTGTCAATTCTTATCCTTACCCATCCTTGAGGAGTTAAATGAATTGTCCATCCATGCCCACTGGCGAATTGTCTACCAATTAAATTTGGATACCCAGTTGTTGAATTTGTTTTGAACCATAGTTCATATGTCCATGCCAAGAAATTAAAGTTATCTGGGTTTGAAATATCCACATAATCGTTTCCATCAAATTCTAATGCATATCCACATTTTGGCTCTCCTAATTCAATACTGCTTGTTGGTGGGGTATCATCAACATAGAAGGTTCTGTTATGTATTGTTGTCTCAGTATTGCCCAAATTATCTTCAGCATAATATTCAATATAATGCTTGCACTCTTCGCTAAATGTAATATTTATCACTTCTCCTAACCCACCAACCTGCCATGGGGTCCATGTTCCATTCCATATGCGATAATGCATGTGGAATGAGCCAACATTACATGAACCATAAATATCATTGGCATATAATGTTATTACAGTTGAAGTTGTAACAAATGTTGCTCCCTGATTTTGAGGCCACTTTGGATCTCCAACAACCAAGAATGACTGTGGCGGTGTGTCATCAACATAATGAGTTTGGTTATGCACAGCTTCAGCATTTCCTGCATTATCAATGCTATAGAATTCTAAATAATGCTTGCATTCCCCAGTTAAAGTGAAATTGCCTGTGTATATCATCCATGGCGTCCATGCACCATTATACCATATTCTATAATATGTTGCATTAACACCTGAACCATTTGATGGATTATCAACTGCAGTTAAATTAAACCGAGTTGAAGATGTAACATACAAATCATATGGTGGGAATGGTCCATATTTTGGCTGACTAACTGTCTTTGTTGTTGTTGGCGCTTCAGTATCATTTCCTCCCAAGCCAACAGGTGTTAAATGCCATGCATTTGCCCATACATATCCAATATATGTTCCATCAAAGTAATCTTTATTCACACCAGTGTCATTATAATACTGCCATTCCCCAGCTGTCCCATTCCAGAACATTATTCCAACTATATCATCTTCGCTTAAACCTGAGTCAATCAAATCCTGTAGAGTATAATAAATTGTAATATTAATTGGCCACTGCACCCCAGAAGTGTCATTTATTATTATATCCAGATATTTTCCCATTGCATAGGCACCCTGATTTGTTCCTTCTGGATTGCCTTCATATAATAAAATGGTTACTCCTATTGGATTTGTCGAATTTACAGTTACAGTTGTATCTGTGTCTGCAGTTCCATCTACAGTTGTTTCTGTGCCAGCAGGCACATCTTCATAGTAAGCATCCTCCACACCAGATGTTTCATTATAATCATAATCATCATCTGGATAAGCATCATCTAACCATGGAATGAAATCAACATTATCGCTCACATTATCTCCTTGGCCTGTTGGATTGCTTGAATGATATGGCCCAGATGGATGCCCCCAGTAGTTATATTCTGCATCCATAGTAGTTGCATCAAAATTATGCACTCCCCAAGCACTATTATTATAGATATTATTGTAGTTGATGTTATTGCTTCCAACATATGTCCTACTCCAAGCCCATTGAGCGATGCCGTACAAGTTATCATAAATATCATTATACCAAATTGTATTGTTATAGGAAGCCATTAAATATATCCCTTGTGCAAAGAACCAGTCATCATGTCCATAAATTTCATTGTTCATGAGGATATTATCATCAGCATATGATAACTGAATACCATATTGATCAATTGGAGTTGGGTCATTTCCATTGTTATAAATTGTGTTCCCTGAAATGTTGTTTCCATCAGATATTGCTGGTGAGGATGCCATAGAACCAAAAAATATGCCCTGTCTTCCATTATTATATATTTCGTTGTTAAGGATCGCATTATCATCAAAGTCTACACTATCTGTTCCAGTCCAAAACATTATACCAATACCATCAGTTCCGGTCGTATTCACATTATCATGGATTATACAGTTTTGAATAATGCAATTATCAACTCCACTGGAACTCCCTACTATTCCATATGTTCCATTAAATAGCTCCAAGCCATCTATGGTGACATTATTTGCATTTATTGTGATACATGGACCAGCCTGGTTACCGTCTATAATTGGCGTTGAACCAACCTCTAAGGTTATTTCTTTATCAATAACTAAGTTTTCATTATATACTCCGTCATAAATTTTTATTGTATCGCCATCTGTTGCATTATTTATTGCATTCTGGATAACATCCCAGAAATGATTTGTTCCAACAATTTCTGCCATGTATGTCAGGTCATATGTATTGCCTGAAAATGTGTTGCCATATATGTAAGCATCTCCATATAAATTAATAGCCCACTTATTATTTGTGAATGTATTATATGCGATTGTTCCGTTACCTCCATAATAGTAAACTCCAACTAAATTGCTATCCAGAGTATTATTTGTTATTATTACATCATCTGAACCATATATCAATCCACCGCATGCTGCCCAACTTTCTGGAGTGTACCAGTTATCAGAAATGGTGTTATTATCAACTATACCTGTTGCTCCCCACCCTAACTGTATACCGTTTTGTGCTGGCAAGCCAGAACCCAACGGACCTGAGCCAGTAACAGTACAGTTTCTTACTTCAACATATAAATTGGCTCCATTCAAAGCCATTCCATTTTTCTGGTAATCATAAACTATACAGTTTTCAATTTTTATTGTTCTATCCGTTCCAGCATCATCCCAAGCATATATTGCCACTCCATGCTGCGCACCGCTCAACGGCGTATCTCTTATAGATTTAATTTCCAGATTCTGCAAAGTTCCTCCAGC
>DRIF01000091.1 GCA_011052825.1 Thermoplasmatales archaeon | reverse complement strand
CAGTTACATTGAGATATACAACAGCAGATTGTGGAAGATAATAGTTACTTCCATCAGAATATCCTCCTCCAACTATTGTCTTATCTACTTGTGGAGGAGTGTCATCAACATAGAATGTTTCATTATCATAAACAATGTGTCCCAAGCAATCATATGCTCTGATGTATAGATTATGATAGCATTCTTCAGTGAAGTGGAATATGTAAGGTACAGTTATCATTGTCCAGTTAGCTCCATCTGTACTTATCTCAACAAATAAACTATCGCAACAGCCAGCATCACTCGCATTTATTGTTATTGGAGTATAAGTTGTTACCCAGTAATGTGGCGTTCCTGTTCCAGCAACATTTGGATCTCCTACAGTCTTATTTATTACTGGAACAGTATCATCAACATGGAATGTTTCATTATCTGTAACCGTATTACCTAAACAATCATATGCCTTTATTTCTAAATAATGAGTGCATTCTTCTGTGAAGTACAGTTCATATGGAACTGTTATAGGCGTCCATGCACTCCATGTTCCATTCCATATTCTGTATTCAACGGTTAAACTGTCACAACATCCTAAATCATATGCATCTATTGTTATTGGTGTTGAAGTTGTTACACAATATTCATCTGGTGCAATTTCACAGTGTGGATCTCCAACTGTTTTAATTATGACAGGAGCAGTATCATCAACATGGAATGTTTCATTGTGATAGCCATCTGCAGGCCATCTGTTGCCTAAATCATCTTCAACCCAGTAGCCAAGAGTATGGTTACATTCTTCGTCAATATAAATTGTAACATTCATATTATTTGCTGTTCCTTGCATATATATGCCAGTATCATTCCATACAACCCAATGAATTGTATATGAACCAACTGTACACCATGGTTCTGTTCCATTGTCAGTAGCATTTATCCATATTGGAGTTGTTGTTGTAATACAATACTCAACTCCTGGTATTATCTCACAACTTGGTGAGCCAACCTCTTTTGTTGAATCTGGAGCCACTGTGTCAACATAATGCCATTGCCAGTTCCAGCTCTCCTGATTTCCGAGATAATCCTGAGAACGCCACCACAATGCGTGCTTACAATCCTCACCAAATTGTATTTTAACATGGACTTCTCCATCTACCGAGCCATCTAAATCCTCTGGATCTCCATCGTGTACTGTATCTGAGGATACGAAAGTATCTCTAACTCCATCATTATCTGTATCAAGCCATATTTCATAATATAACTGATATACTCCTGCTCCATTGTTGCATCCTTCATCTGTAGCGTTTATCCATATTGGTGTATTTTGCGTAACCCATACACCTCCACCATACTGTGGATTTCCTATTTCTTTTACTCCAGTTGGTGGAGTATCATCAACATGGAATGTTTCATTATCTGTAACTATATGACCTAAACAATCATATGCCCTTATTTCTAAATAATGAGTGCATTCTTCTGTGAAATACAAATCATATGGAACTGTTACTTCTGTCCAGTCACTCCATGTTCCCATATACCATATTCTATATTCTACAGTTAAATTATCACAACAGCCGTTATCATATGCATCTATTGTTATTGGTGTTGATGTTGTAACGTAGTATTCTCCTGCCACAACTTCTACATTTGGACTTCCAACTGTCTTAATGATCTCAGGAGTAGTATCATCAACATAAAATGTTTCATTATCTGTATAACTATTACCCAAATTATCCTCAACGTATATCTCTAAATAATGTACACATTCCTCAGCAAAAGTAAATGTATATGGCAGTGATGCGGTTATATTAAACCATGTTGTCCATGTTCCATTATACCATATCCTGTATGAAACATTTCTCAATCCTGCATCATCACTTGCATCTATTGTTATATTTGTGGAAGTTGTTACACAATACTCATCTGGTGCAATTTCACAATGTGGATCTCCAACCGTCTTATTTATATATGGGGATGTGTCGTCAACGTGGAATGTTTCATTATCATAAACAATGTTGCCTACACAATCATATGCCCTTATTGCCAGTGTATGATCTCCTTCTGTTGCAAAATAATAGATAAAAGGCAATGAAGTGGTTATGTCAACCCATGTTCCACTATCAACACTATATTCAACAGTCATTCCTGGACAGCATCCTGCATCAGTCGCATCTATTGTTATTGGTGTTGAAGTTGTAACATAATATTCATCTGGAGTAACTTCGACATGTGGATCTCCAACCGTCTTAGTTATTAAAGGAGGTGAATCATCTATATATAATGTAATATTATGTATAACACTTTCATTATTCCCTAACGCATCCAATGCATACCATTCAATATAATGTATGCATTCTTCTTTTATATAGAGTATAAGATTTGTATTTATTGTATGTTGCCATGTTGTCCATCCACTGCTACTATTCCATATACGGTAATAAATTGAATTGTTGTCAGAAGCGCACGCGCCAGGATCAGTTGCATTGATAAATATTGGTGTCTGAGTTGTTATACATGCCAATCTTAAATTAGTATCTGTATACGTTGCCCCATAAATTGTTCCATCATTTGCATCCACACTATCATAAGCTGTTGTCCCAGAACCTTCGTTGAAGTTCCACCAGCTTACTAATCCAGATGTTACAATATCTCCTAGGTAGTTATCCAAAACATCTGATGCAGATAAGATAACATTGTAAATTCTAACTTCATCCAATGCACCTGTGTAATATGTAGCTCCAACTGCTGGTCCAGCTATTCTCAGGAAACCTCCTCCAGTAACGAAATTGCCTACATAACTGCCTGTATTTCTCAATATTCCGTCAACATATATTTGCACGCTTTTAGTTACATCATTTAATGTTACTGCGACATGATGCCATTCTCCATCTCTATAATTTTG
>DRIF01000090.1 GCA_011052825.1 Thermoplasmatales archaeon | reverse complement strand
GATGGGATAAAAAGGCTGTTAAATTTTTAAGGAAAATAGATAGAAAAATGGCAAGGAGAATCGTAAAGAAAATGGATGAGGTTGCGATAAATCCAGCTCATTATTTAGAACCTCTTAAAGAAGTTAATGCATATAAGATCAGGATAGGCGATTATAGAATAATAGTTGATTTTCATAAAGATGAAAAAGTGATAGATGTTCTCTTTATTGAGCATAGAAAGAACATCTATAAAAATCTGTGATTTTTGTAGGATATCAAAACACGCCAAAAAGAAGAAGAAAAAAAAGGAGACGGGGGCGGAGGCGTACCCCCCTTGATGATGAGATGATTCTGAAAAAATAAATAAAGGGAAGAGAGACGGGTTAGTTTACCAGAATGTTTTTGTCAATATTATGCTATTGGAGGTTTTATCCCTGAGAGTCAATGTGTCTCCTACCTCGGCATCTGTTACAGTAAATGTTTCCCCTGCCTCAATTATACCATCACCATCATCAGTATTAGTAGGTGATCTATAAGTTGTGTTATCTGTTGTTATATAATCTATATCGCTCCACTTTGCACCTTGGGAAACACTGTCAACTCTGAATGTTGCGCTGGTACCACTAACAGTTGCAGTTTGTGTTATCGCCATACTCATTGCCTTGCTTCCGCCGCCTCCGAATCCGCTTACCCATACGTATATTGTCGCTGCTAGCACTACGGTTATTGCCACCATCAGAATGATGGCGATTATTGGGCTAACACCCGCCTTATCTTTTATCCAACCTTTATTTTTGTAAGAAGGAGGGAGGAAAAGTAGGCAAGATGTCAGGAGATATATTTATATACAAGCATATTATATACCAATATGGCAACTACCATGAGAATAAGCAAAGAATTGCTGCGAGAATTAGAAAATTTAAAAAAGGATAAAGCAGCAAAATCTTATGAAGAGGTGATAAAAAAACTAATAGAAGAATCTAAAAGACTAAAGAAAAGCCATTTTGGGACTTTACCAAAATTGGAAAAATTTGGGAGGGAGGAAATTGATCGTTTTGATTGATTCATGGGCCTGGATAGAATACTTTCGAGGGAGCAAATCCGGAGAAAAAGTAAGGAAATACATAGAGGGAAGAGAAAAAGCAATAATTTCTTCCATCAACATTGCTGAAGTATATAGGTGGATACTTCGTTTTTATAACGATAAAATTGCAGAGAAAAAGATTGAAGTAATGAAGGAAAGATGCTTCGTTATTCCTGTCGATGAAGAAATTGCAATAATGTCTGCTAAAATAAAACACAATGAAAATCTTGGATTGGGAGATGCTATAATATATGCAACAGCAAAAAAAGAAAAAGCATCTCTTTTAACTGGAGATTATGATTTTAAAAATAAGAAAAATGTCATCTTTATAGAACATGGATAAAATTGTTGTAAAACCAAAAAAAGAGGTGGGGGCGGAGGCGTACCCCCGTGAAAGCAATGAGAGTGAAATAAAGAGGGGAAGAGAGGGCGGGAAGAAGTTTATTGTTGCAAGCGTTGAAGATAATCTTAGGAAACGATTACTGTTCCATCATAGACTACTGTACCCATTATTTCAACTGTTACTGCATATTCAGTAGGCGTTGTTATCGATTGGTCTGTGCCACTATCACTTCCAATGTTCCAACCAGATGTTACATCTGTATCATAGTATAGCACAATATTTTGACCTACAAGCCAATTTGATGGTTCAGTTCCATTAACTGCTACACCATTTACATATATCGCAAAGTTCTCATCCGCATATCCATTCGTTGGGTCATAGTTATCTCCTCCTTTAGTAAGGATACAGCGTATTGCATCATCTTCTCCTTTTACTGTTACAGCTGCATTCTCTGATTGCTCACCAGATTTAAATCCTGTTACCCATACGTATATTGTCGCTGCTAGCACCACTGTTATTGCCACCATCAGAATGATGGCAATTATTGGGCTAACACCCGCCTTATCTTTCAACATCTTTCTTATTTTTTCTATCATGGTTTTCACCAATTCTTATATATGGAAGGGGTATATAAAGTTTTCGCAATTTGCAAGCATTTTGTTAGCAAAATAAGCCGTTATTGGAAAATATACGCCCCCACAAATCTATAAAACTCATATAATAAAAATGTATCGAAATTTTTCAATTTTTGATGTGGCGGATACAGATTTACCATTTTTAAATCTGTATTTTGTTATTGTGAGAGCTCAGCAATAACAAATTTTTCAACAAAATAGTTCGTTTTGCTGCTATTATTGCCGTAAAAATGCATGATGATTTGAAAAAACAAGCAAAAATACATCAAATCAATTCTTTTCAAATCTAACCAATTTATGAATAAAAGCAATGATTGAGCAAATGTTAAGTTAAATATGCCACGCTAATGAGATTATCCGTTACACCATTTTGCAATCTCGTTAATGCAACCAAGTTTAGAGCTAACAAACATAGCGTAGTATGGAAAAATGCATATCTTTTTCCTTTCCTGTGTAAATTTGTTTCAAATCCTGCATGATTTTTGAGATATGAATTAAAACCTTCATTGCCATTTCTTTCCTTCGCATATCTTTTCCTTAGATTACCATTTTCTTTCCACTCTTTCATTCTTTTATTCCTGTAATATGCACCTACAATTTCATATTATTCCCTATTATAAAGAAATTTGAGTTTGTAATCAATAGATGCATTTGCTTTAAATCCTTTTTCTTTCCAGTATCTACTATATCTTTTTTTAATGTATCTCTCTTCACCCTTTTTATTATAAATCCATCCTTTTTGTGGTTTATATAAAAATTCCGCATCATAACGACATTTTGCCATGGCAATGTT